>JAWLEH010000011.1:0-54698 GCA_041686215.1 Balneolaceae bacterium
GAGTGGGCTCAATTATTAATTTTCGGATGACTCTGGAAGTTCAATACCCAGTTTTTTCGCCCGTTCTTTCCATTTTCGCCTGGCCAGTTTCTGCATATCGTCTATAGCATCAATTTCGTCAACAATTTCCATTCCAAGCAGGGTTTCCACAACATCTTCCATGGTAACGACACCCGAAAACCCGCCGTATTCATCCACAACGATAGCGATATGATCCTGCGATTCAAGCAGCCGTTCAAACAGCGTTTTGATTGAACTGATTTCCGGAATAATCAATACTTCTCTCCTCAGTTCTTTCAGCTTTTTATCTCCATTTCCCCTCGACAGTTCAAGATACATATCATTCTTGAGCACATACCCTGTGATATCCTCCTCACTTTTTGAATACACAGGAATTCGCGATACACGGATTTCTTCCTCCCGGCTCAGAACTGTTTCTACCGATTGTTCTTCCGAGTATTTCACGACAACAATCCTGGGGGTCATAATATCCTGTACCCGGAGAGAATTAAAGCGGATTAAATTTCTGAATATATTTGATTCCTCTTCCTCAAAAATCCCCTCTTTATGCCCCAGCTCCGCCATGGCACTAATCTCTTCCCTGCTGATTGAGGGATGTTTGTGCCCGTCGCCAGACAAAAGTTTTGTAATTCCCCTGGAAAGTAACACAAAAGGATACGACAGATATATAAGTACATTGGTTGTTCTTGCCGTAAAGCCAGAGAGCTTCTTCCAATAGGTTGCTCCCAGGGTTTTAGGTATAATTTCTGAAAAGACAAGTATCAGAAGAGTGAGAATTATAGAGGTAATGGTAACATAGGCACTCCCGAATACAATTTGTGCCTGCGCACCCACACCAGCTGCACCAATCGTATGTGCAATGGTGTTGAGGCTCAAAATTGCAGCGAGCGGCTGATCCACATCCTTTTTCAGTTTGCGGAGCAGTAAACCGCTTTTGGCATTGTTTCGCTCCAGCATGGCTATATAGGATGGCGTGATCGACAGGAGAACAGCCTCCAGTATCGAACACAGAAAAGATACTGCAATCGCCAAAAACAGATATAAAACGAGTAGTTCCATGGTTGTAAAGATAGAATAAAAAAACAGTCCCTTTAAATTGAATCTCCCAACCGGTCAACGTTTACGTTTCAGTGACCGGTGACCGAGGAATGAATCTGCTAACTTGATCGTATATTTATCCGGATGTTGAACCGTATGTCGTGTGTTGTTCGGGAAAAGGTTCGGGTTGATTTCGGGTTGGTGCTTGAATAGGTATACTCAAAATTTGACTGAAAGGTATCGGAAAACCTGTAGCCCAACACTACAGATCCGTTAAACCGGGACTGACCTGATAGCCTGGGATCCGAAAATTCATAGGCCGAAGGATCGCGGATAATCTCATCGCTTCCCGCCTGTAATGCACCGGCGATATCGGATTCCAGCAGGTATCGTTTTTCCGTATCATCTAAGAAATTGCCGTTCAAAGTAATATCAAGGTCGTTGGATAGTCGTCTGAACAGTGGTACGTCGAAATTTCGCAATGTATAGCTAAATGAAAAATTGATACCGTTCGAGCTTCGTTCCGTCACCTGAACATTCGAGAGAGACATGCTTGTGATCAGGCTGGTTTCATAGCCTACTTGCGTACTGAGGCCATTATCCCAGGTAATATTCAGCTGAATAAGCGGTGCAAACCGTTTTTCCATATTCAGGGAATTGGGTTCAAATTCAGAGCGTGTACTGTTCACGGTATAGATACCAATGCTTCGTGAAAGTTCAGCACCGGGATCGTTATTGAGCTCCCATCCCATCCTGTATCTCCCCTGGTAGGCATGTGTGATGGATGCTCGCTGCATGAAGTTTCCTATAACCGGAATTATCGATTCCAGACCGGTCCAGTTAATTCTCCAGTTTGGCATAGGAAATGCAGTAAAGTTTTTTTCGCCCACAGAGTTACTTTCACCCAAATATGCCTGCCTGAAATCTTCCTGCAGGGTATTTCTTGCCAGTACTGTTCGTCCGTCCCCGTTTCCGATTTCGTCTGAGATTATGTTTTCACCGGCCGCAATATCGGCAAATGCAGTTTCAAGCTGTCGTTCAAACAGGTTGCGGTACCCACCACCAAAGGCCCACACAGAGGATGAAATATTCCCTGAAGATGAGCGCACAGAGGATATTTCACTTTGCGGATCAAGAGCTATGGATTCACTCAGACGTTCATCCCACTGTGTTTGCCAGCTAAGGTCCAGCGATACGTTGTTAAATGGATTAAACCGGGCACTTAGGCTCACATTATCATTATAGGTACTGTTGGCCGGTAGCTGTATGACCGACTCCTCCTCAATATTGTCTATTAACTGATTTGTACTGATTCGCTCATCAAACCCGAGCCTGTAGCGCATGCCCGGTGTAAGCTGATCATCATTAAAGAGATCGTAAAGCTGAGAGCCGCCCGCATACCCGGCCTGCGATGCCGTTTTGGAATTGTTGTAGCTTGCTTCTATGTTTTGAATGCTAAACACAGCGAGCAGTAACTTTCTGCCATAATATTTTGCCTGCTCGCCAAGTCCCAGCGGTTCTATATCATCATCATCGCTGTTTCTTCGTGTCTGCCTTTCCCGGCGGGCTTCACGATCTGTATCCAGGGCATCGGTGTAAAGATCTGAACGCCGAAGAAGGTTGTTGATATCCAGCCTCAGGGTATGATCGAGACGAAAACTGTTCGATACGGTAGACCCCAGGTTTGAGCCAAATGCAGAATTCTGCCACCGAAATCCACCCCCATACCGTGCGTTATAGTTTACCCATTGCAGACTGTTAATTTGGTTGAGCCGCGGCTGCCAGCTTGCTGTATATTCTTCGTTGTACGTGCTTCGCCGCGGATTAAGTGTATCAGAAACGATTGACTGAAGAACGTTGAAGGTAGGAATCGGTTCAAATGCCGTACTGTCTACACCGCCCAATTGTGCAGCCCTAACGCTTGACCGGCTCAGATCAAATGTATTTCGTGACTGAAAGGTTGCATTTACAGAACGAATAATGTTATAACCAAACCCCAGGGATGTGTTATAATCAAAGTTGTGATTCTGGCGGATAGGAATTTCATCCTGCCCTTCGAGAACCCGTCTTTTACGTTCATCGTAAGATCTGGAGGCACTGATAGATGTCGTAAAATTGTTCGGTGATTTACCAAACCCGAAATCCGAAAATAAGCCCAACAACGGAATTCCATCTAAAAAGCGAACAGGCCGCCAGAAACCTACATTCCTGAACGAATGTGAGTATCGAAGCGACGTGTTAAAACTCCAGTTGTTCTGGAACTGCTGCTGCGGATTCCGACCTGATCCTGTACTGTAGTTGTAGCTGAATGTTGTATTATCAGCAGTGTAACGGACCAGCCTGTTTTGTGAATTACTTTTGGATACATTCGACAGGTTGAGCCCGTAACTTTCCGTATACGTTTCTGCCTCAAGCCGTTGCTCACGAATCAATTCATCCTGCTCGTTTTCCGATAAATTATTATTCGCACGAACAGCGTCTTCAAAATCCTGCAGGCGAATGTCGCCCTGGTTGGGCAGGAACTTGGGAATTGATGATGATTGCCGCATGGATAAGCCCAGGGGAATATTCCAGCCAAACCGTTCCGGGATAAACCTGTGCAGATTTACGGTTGAACTAAGGTCATACGCGGTTTGATTATCAACCCGTCGCTGTCCTAATCGTGAATTTAGCGAACCAAACCCCTGCGTTTGACGTGTCAGGTTACCGTTAAACGTTGCAAAATCAGCCATTTGAAAACGCATGGATGCATTTGCTGCCCATCCGCGCTCATTATCGTAACCCGACACCCGTAGTTCATTCAGCCAGAATTCAGCATTTACGATAGGTTTTCCGGGACCATTTGGATTATCCGGATCATACGGGTTTCGCATTCCCAGGCCAATTTCGGTAATTCGTCCAAGTGAAGGGTTTCCCCGAATGGCGACAACCGCACCGGGAACACCCTTCTCCAAAATGTCTCCGCGCTCGTACAGCTCATCCATATTCTGCCCCAGATCCTGGTCCCGCAATTGCTTGAGCTGATTAAAGGCCGCAAGCACTACATTCATGCTGTTTTCGTCATATAGCCACACCTGGTTGCCCTCTTCATCAAGCTGTGTATTATTTGATGGATCAAAATCCTGGAAAGGAAAGTTCTCGTCTGTTGGGGTTACCGGCTGGCGGTACTCGTAGTAGTTATTCTCAAGATCGTTACCCATACGAACCACAAGCTCAACTTCATCTCTTTCATCATATCCCTCCCCGTGAACAAACATTCTCATGTTCGAGTAATCGAGAAGGTTCAACCCGCCCGGATACACACGTTTCACAAGCTGTACGGCACCCGCCCCCAGGTCTTCTCCCTGCAATAAAATAGATTGCTCATTCTGCAGGCTTTGAAGCTGGCTGCTGCGGTCCTGTGCACGAATGGCACCTTCCGGCTGCCGGTATGGAACCGGGCGCCGGTTGCTGTTCTCTTCAATATTTATGGTGCTGATGCGAATTGTTGCATTTGGATCGCTCTCAGCATTGATATCCTCATCCTGCCTCCACTGGCTTCCCACAAAGTCCATAGCGGCAAATCGCATTGTAAAAGGTTTTTCATACCCCGACATCCACATCCGCATATAGGTGATATTCTGAAAATCATTGATATCCCCAAAGCGTCGCTCAAACTCTTCAATAGGCACCCTAACCTGGTACCACCGATCCTGTTGTGGGTCCCCAGGCTCTCCAACAGCATCCACGATATACGTTCCCGGTTCACCAATTTGCAGCTGTGATTCATCTGCCGGGTTAAAATCCACTTCGTACTGAAAGTAAGCGTCCGTAAGGTTCACGGATGAAGCATTCACAAGTCCCTCAGCATCAGGACGGTTGGTAATCGCCCGGTTATCTCCCTCGCTTACCGGAGTGTTGCCATCAGGATATCCGAGCAATCGGTGAAACCGTTCGTGGAGCGGAAGCCCGTCGGCTGAGTTTGCTCCGTAAAACCGGTAGTCATCATTGGACGGGTCGTTCAGGATCTGCTGGAACTCTTCACTCTCTTCTCCATATACATCCCGCATTACGTCCAGAAAATCACTAAAGATTTCCTGTTCATTCAGGTTATTGACTCCCCCTGTGTTTGGAAGCCCGTCAAGTCCCACATCTTCAAGATCGCGGTTATCATTGGAAAACTGCCCCTCCGGTGGCGGAGGGTTTGCGGGTAGCGCACTCCTCGGGTTATCTATATCGTCCAGTACAAGATTGTCAGGGTTGAGCGCGAGGCCGTCTTCTGTATTATTTTTTGAATTTGGAACTACATCTTCAGAAACCAGCCCGATGTCGATATAAATTTTCCCTTCGTAATCTTCCGGCACTGCATCCCCGGGGAGCTGCCCGCCGGGCAGAACAGGTTGTACCCAAAATTCAAGGAATTCAATATTATTCTGCGTAAAATCTTCCTGCCCGGATGGCACAACTGCAGTCATTCCACCCCAGGAGTCTTCCGGCCTGTCCTGCAAAAGTTCTCTGAGCTCCGGGTTATAGTTATACTGGCCGCGTTGTGTTGGGTTATACCATACATCCAGTGTGTTGATGATTTCATCCTGCGGATTGCGGGTTTCACGCCCGGGAAATACATCCCTTACATTCACCGGCTGGGATTCTGGCGTAAACTCCACTCCCCCAAGAATAGATGAAATATTACGCGGAATGGTATAGAAGCTAAATATTGAACGTAAATTTGCCCGGTCGCGTCTCGATTGACGGGATGAGACAGGCGTTCCGGGAAAATCTTCTTCTTCAAATATCATAGCGTCATCGGGGTAGCCCGGCACAGCAGCAGGTGCGGCTGCGAGGTTCCAGCGATTTGCGCTCAACATGTTCAATTTTATACTGGACCCTTCAAAATCATCTAAAAACGAGAGTCCTTCTTCCTCATCCGAAAAGAGTTCGTTATTACGAATTGCACGACGTACCGCTCGTGTTTCTGCCACCCCTGGCCGGAGCTGGGCGAATTCTCCGCTGAACGAGATCTCAGAATCAGCACGTGTTTGCAGTACAGGCAAGGCATCCAGTGCACGGGTTACAAACGGTGTATCAAACCTGGCATTAGCATCTAAACCAATCACCGAGTTACTAATCGGCTCGTCTCCAATCTGGATTTTGTCATCCAAAGGGCGCTCGTTAAAACTAAACCAGGTACCGCCAAAACGGATGTCGTTATTTACTTCATACTCTGCCCGGATTCCGGTAAATGTTTTCTGTTCGATAGATGTAAACGCCTGATTCTCATACTCAATCGTAATATCCTGTCCCGGAGCCGTGTAGCGGTCATTAAGAATGGTAATACTGCCAAAGGAGTAATCAACCTGGTAGTCTACATCCTCCTGGAGCTCAACACCGTTTGCCCGAACGCGAACCGATCCCTCCACAAGTTCAAAACCAAGATTGTAATTATCCTGAACGCCACCTTTAGACACCCCTGAAAACCGATAAAATTCATTCTTTGAACTTTGGGCGGCATTTCGTTTCCGTTGTGTGTACAGTTCACGATACCCAAGCCGCTCAATATCTTCCGTGGTTGCAGGTGATTCTTCCAGCAGATCAATCAGCCGGTTTCCGAAGGGTTCCAGGTAGGGAAAAATGATCAATCCTTCCTGTGCATTTAATGTACCTGTGCCAAAGTCAATTTCGTTGTCCGGGTCAGCTGAACCCTGGGAATCTACACGATCGAGACCCAGATCCTGCAAAAGTGTATTGGAACGTCCCGGCAAGCGGTTTTGTGCAACGTTTCCTTCGGTAAATTCAAGCTCCAGGTCCAGGTTCTCCCGCGTGATATTGGTAACGCCAAGAGAGTAAATGTTGCGCATGGTGAGCACAAAAAGGTCGTTATCAGTTGATACATTTCGCGGGCGCACCATTTTCAGATAGATACGATCACTACCGCCCTGATTAATCTCTCCTACATTGATAATCTCCCCGCCCGGGCCACGGTAGCTAAATGCCACAGCAAGTACTTCGCGCGAACCCAGAGACTGCTGCAGCGAAATAAAGCCCGATACCTTATTGATGGTGTAATCTTCTCCCTCGCGTAGAGGCGTGAAATATCCTTCTTCAAAATTTCTTGAATTCTCGATACCAAGGTCACTTGCAGAAACACCCTCCTGAGGATCCCTGAACTGGTCAAGTTGTTCGTCCGAAAAACGGTCACCTTCGTTATTCGGCGGTAAATATCCTCCCTGGGAGTTTTCCTGAACTCCTATATCGGCGAGTGCAACAGCCCGTCTTGCACGCTCATCCACCTGTGTGGTTTCCTGAAGTTTCCAAACTTCCACATCTGCTATTTGAAGCGTTTGCGTGAGCTGCTGGGGATTTGAAAGACTATTCTCAAATTCCTGCCACGTATAAAAATCAAGGAAGAAGTGGCGGTCATCATCGTAATCAGCCGGCCGAATATTAATTTGCTGTTCCTGAGAACCTCCGCTGATCGTCTCCACATTACTTTCACCATCCTGTTGAGATACAACAGATGTTATTCGAAGCGGCCCGAGTTCAGCTACGGATTTAATTCCAAAAAGCGCCCCGCTGCCCTGTATAAGAGAGTTCCCGGTTTGCATGGATACATTTCCCATTTCAATTCGCTTCAGAATCTCATCGTCGTAGCCTTCGTAAACAATGCTTAAACGATTCTGAAAATCAAATTGACGCTCAGTATCCCAATCTGTCTGAATGGTAAGCTTATCCCCGATGGTTCCCTGGATATTCAGCTGCAGACTTTGATCAAATGTTGGATCAATCCTTGTACGCTGGTCTTCCGGCAGGTTAATGTCATCCGGTGAATTTTGAACCGATACGCCAACATTCATCGATGCTACCCCATTTACACGAAGATTCACCTCCGGCCGCCCAAAAATAGTGGTAAAAGCCGACTGCTCACCTCCCGGAATTTCAAGGCTAAAATCCAGCAGTCCGCGTCCCCGGTCTTCACGCTGGCGCGCTTCCAGCATCAATTGACTCCAGTTACTGCTCAGAGATTCCTCCAGGTTCAGGTCTTTATACTGATCAAAAGTGTAGTAAGTAGCCGCGCCGCTTGGGTAGCCCATGATAAACTTTCGCGCATAAAAATCCCCCTCTTCTGTTCTCTCAATTTCAACCTCTTCAGCAGGCAGGGTAATAAAATAGAGCTTGGGAATCGGCTTAAGTATGGGGCGTGTAACGGGATCACCCCTGACAGATCCAAAAATGTAGGAGAGCTCACTGCGCAGTGAATCCTGTTCCGCTGACGAGAGAGTATCGGCATCTGCAGTTGATTGTGCAGCCAATCTGCCTGATAACCCGGTAATAAGGATCATCAAAAAGAAAAGAAACGCTAAAAATCGACGTATTTTGCTCACAAGATCTACTCAAATATCCTTTATCCGGCCAGTACACCTATCCCATCAGGCCACACCTTTCAGAGTTTAATGCTTTTCGCAATTTACTTGTTTTGAATAAACGTCGTATCGTTGGATGCTATAAACAAAGAGATTAAGTTTGGAGCAATTACATAGTGGCATTGATAATAATGCTTTAGTAAATATGTTGAAAGTATGAATCAGATAAAACATCCAGCTGCGTTTTTAATATCTTGTCTCACAGATTGTATATGAGTTTAATCTGACAAATGTTCAATAAAGTACAACAAAATCTTATAAGGCAGCACATCGGCCCGTTTCTCTTCTGCTTTTTTGTGCTGATGTTTTTGCTTTTGATGCAGTTTCTGATGCTTCATGTCGATAAACTGGTAGGCAAAGGCCTGCCGATATTCGTCGTCACGGAGCTGATTTTAAGTAATCTGGCTTACATGGTGGTACTGGCAGTACCGATGGCCATTCTTGTATCAACCCTTATCGCATTCGGTAAATTCTCTGAGTGGAATGAACTGAATGCAATTCGCGCAGCGGGCATCAACCCGATTAAATTAATCACCCCGGTTCTGGGGATATCCGTCGCTCTGTTCGTGGCCACTTCCTATTTCTCTAACTACATTTTGCCTGAAGCCAACCATAAAGCGCGGTCTCTTTTTATTGATATACGAATGGCCAAACCAGGCTTCGATCTCGAAGAAAATACGTTCTATGAAGGTATTGAGGGGTATACATTCCTCGTGCGCCAGGTTGATTCAGATTCAGATACTCTGCGCGACATTACCATATTCCAGGAGCCGGTGGAAGATCGATACCGGGCATTTATTCGTGCAGAGACCGGTGTGCTGCAAAGCGATGATGAACAGACGCTTTCTCTTTTCTTAAATGATGGCAGTATTTTGCGGTCTATACCGGGAGACCGCCGGTCTGATGAAACGATGGAGCGTACCGACTTTAACCGGTACAGGCTCAGTTTTGACCTGTCTGAACTGGCATTTTCACGAACCAACCCGGAAAGCCGCAGCCGTACGGGGCGAACTATGAGCGCTCAGGCAATGAAAGCCGCTGCCGATTCGGTTCGGATGGAAATGGACGATGAATTTGAAAAGTTTACCGACCGGACCAAACAGACGGAAATGATTCCATTTAATGTTGACCACTCTTCAAGTGTTTACCGCAGGTCAGTAAACAGCGAAGATGAAACTCTCGAACCGTTCGAGTTCTCCTACGAAGCCATAAATCTGCTCGATCACCCTCAAACACAGGTTACAACACTGAACCTTGCCATCAACAGCCTGAATCGCTATAGGTCCGATATTGAAAGCTACAGGTCTAATATTGATTGGCGCAGCACCCGAATTGCGGAATTCTGGGTGGAAATCCACAAGAAAATTTCTATTCCCTTTGCCTGTATCATTTTTGTGCTGATCGGGGCCCCTATTGGCATGCTCACAAAAAACGGAAACCTGGGTGTGGCCGCCCTCATAAGTGCTGTAATACTCACGCTCTATTTTATGGCCATTATTCAGGGAGAAAAGTTGGCGGACAGAGAATTGATTTCACCCTTTTTGGGGATGTGGGCCATTAACATTCTCTACCTGGTTATTGGAATTTTCCTCACACTGCATGTCTGCACATCGATACGAATTACCAACCTCTGGGCTACAGATGAATAAATTCGATCGCCACATTTTCAAACAGCTGCTTACCATCACCATCTTTGTGATGGTTGTGTTGATATGCATTTTTATCCTGATCGACTTTTCGGAGAACAGCGATGAGTTTTCGGATAACGGTGCCGAACTGGCCCAGATCTGGAGCCAGTACTACATGAATTATATACCGGATATGATCCGGGTAATGTCGCCACTTGCCATTTTTGTTGCCACATTAATTGTTACCGGCCGAATGACCGAACGCCTCGAAATCATCGCCCTTAAGGCATCCGGAGTGAGTCTTTACCGGTTGGTACTACCCTACCTTTTTTTCGGCGTGCTGATGAGCGGTTCCGTCAGTTACCTGGATGCCTACATTATTCCAAATTCCAATGCTGAACGCATTGAATTCGAGAAAGAGTATATGAGTGGTTCTGATGAGCGTCTCGACCGTGGTAAAATCTTTCGGCAGGAAGCTGAAAATCGTATAGTCAGCTTCAATTTCTTTGAAGCCAGCTCCAATACCGGCTACCAGGCGTCTATCATCACATTTGAGGATGATAAAGTAAAGCGGATTTCTAATGCCAACCGTATGGAGTGGAACGATTCAACACGCCAGTGGAATGTAGACCGCCTCAGGGAGCGGATTTTCGAAAACGGAGGCTACACAGAAACCGATACTGTTGATGTTCCCCTTGATCTGAATCTCTACCCACGGGATCTCGCCCGCAGGAGTTCCGATATCTACCAGCTCTCTTACCCGCAGGCATTTCAGTATATCGAGTCGATTGAACGAATCGGGGCCGGCGGAACAGATCTGCCCAAAACACAACTTTACAGCCGGATTGCTTACCCGGTTGCCATTTTTGTAGTATGCCTGATTGGTTTTGGTATTGCAACTGAGCGAAGAAAAGGCGGTCGTGGGTTTTATATTGCAGCAGGCCTTGGTATCAGCACCATTTACCTTGCAGTCATGAAGATTACTGAGCCATTTGGTTACGCGGGTGCCTTGTCACCCGAGGTGGCTTCTTTTGTCCCTCACCTCATATTTCTGATCGTGGGTATTCTGCTGCTGATTTTTACCCGTAAATAAAGCAAGGCTGTTTTTTTTGGTAAAGCTTCACTTCAGATGCCGGTCAGGCGCTGTTAATATCATCCCGTCTCTTTTGACAGACCCGCCTGCACATAGTTAAATGTCAACCACAGCAAAATAAGAGACAAAATAAATAACCTGGATTCCTGGTGAATCTTCTCTTTTAAGCTTCCGGTTTTGGACCCCGGTAGTTAAAAGGCATATCAAATTTCTCTTTTTTGCTCTTTATCTGCCCGTTCTCTTTTTCGTATTTTCGAATATTTTCATTCAGTGCATTGGCAAGCCGCTTGGCGTGATCGGGTGTTAAAACCATTCTCTTTACAACCTTGGCTTTGGGCACGCCCGGCATCATGGAAATGAAATCGAAGACAAATTCCGAAGGTGAATGGGTAATCATCACCAGGTTAGAATATGTTCCCGTAGCTTCTTCTTTATCGAGTTCAATTTCAATCGGTTTTCCTTTTTTATTCTTCGGTTTTTGATCCATTCTGATCGTTTTTTAAGTTTGTACAATGTGATTTGTTAATCTATAAAACCCTTTTCCCGCATCCAATCGTCATTGTAAATTTTGGAGGTATAGCGTGTTCCACTATCCGGCAAAATTACCACCATCAGTGCAGTTTCATCCAGCCTTTCTTTTTTAGCGTACTCCAGGGCCCCGTAAACAGCCGCACCACATGACCCTCCGATGAAGAGTCCTTCTTTTTTAGCGAGATCGCGTGTCATTAAAAAAGCCTGTTTATCATTCACCTGAACCACATCATCTATCAGGTCGAAATCAACGTTGCCGGGAATAATATCCTCCCCAATTCCTTCCGTCATGTAGGGTTTGATTTCGTTTTTATCAAATTCACCAGTTTCAAAATACTTTTTGTAGACCGACCCCACACTATCTACACCAACAACCTGGATATCAGGGTTTTGTTCTTTCAGGTATTTTGCGGTACCCGAAATTGTTCCCCCTGTACCCATTCCCGCAACATAATGCGTGATCTTTCCGTCCGTCTGTTCCCAGATTTCAGGACCGGTGGTTAGATAGTGAGATTTCGTATTACTCTTATTATCGTACTGGTTAGGGTAGTAAGAATTTGGAATCTCTTCACTCAGGCGTTTTGCCACCGAGTAGTAACTTTGGGGATCATCGGGTTCTACGTTCGTGGGGCATACCTTCACCTCTGCACCCAGCGCGCGAAGCAGGTCTATCTTCTCCTGGCTCTGCTTATCAGTGGTAGTAAAAATACAGTGATATCCCTTCACTGCAGCCGCCAGGGCAAGCCCCATACCGGTATTCCCGGATGTGCCCTCAATAATGGTTCCTCCCGGTTTGATAAGGCCCTCTTTCTCAGCATCTTCGACCATCTGAAGGGCAATTCGATCTTTAATACTCTGTCCCGGGTTCAGGTATTCAACTTTGGCAGCAACTGTCAGCGGAAGATTTCCAGTCACTTTATTGAGTTTAACCAGCGGCGTATTTCCGATCGCCTCTAATATTGAATTGTGAATCATTGAGCTACTTCAATCAGTTTCTGTTATTCATCTAAACAACTAAGATAAAAAATTTGCGGCGATCTATGGGTATACAAATCAAATCGAATTTTGTATTTTTCTAAGCATGTCTATTTCAATTTTAAATTCGTATTTGTCCGGCATTGCGGCATTGGTCTTTGCAGCTGTTTGGGTGGCAACGGGCACAACACCCACCGCTCCTGAGCAGCCGGACAATCTTCTTGATCTCACCCGCGCAGATTCTGTTCGGGTATCACTATTTAGTTTTCAGCCTCCTGATACCGTTCGCCTGGCATCTGGTGAAACCGAATGGATACTCTGGAGAGATGATAACACCCTGACAGTCAGCGAAGATACTCTTAGCACAACGCTATACTACAGAGAGCAATCTCTGACGGCACAATTTGGCAACGAAACCTATCGAGCAGACTCTGTTTCAATCCGTTCAAAAGGATCTGTTAGGGTAATTACGGATGAATTTGGCTACAGGTACTACAGAGGAAAAGTCATGATCAAACCGAACCAAAACCGCAATGTTCTTGATATCGTGAATACGACCGACCTGGAATCGTATGTTGCTTCGGTGGTGGGAAGCGAAATGGATTTTCATGAACCCAATGCACTGAAAGCACAGGCTGTAGTTTCCCGAACATATGCACTTTGGTCTTTAAAAAAATCACCCTACCCCGATTTCGACCTGCGTGATCATGAAGCAAGCCAGGTTTATATAGGTGAAATCCAGGATAAACCCCGGTACCGGCAGGCGGCCGATTCCACCACAGGTGAAATCCTCACATGGAGCGACCATCTGATTCTTGCAGTTTTTTCAAGTACCTGCGGCGGCGCTACATCTTCGAACCGGGATGTGTGGTCGGGCAAAAAGCATCCCTATCTTCAGCCCCAGCAAGACGCAGAAGCATGTTCACTTTCCCCGCATTTTAATTGGTCGTATACCTTAAAAAAAGATGAATTTAAAAAAATGGTCCTTGAGCGCTATGGTTTCAGGTACCACTCTGCCAAAATCCGTAAAACTTCAGGGTTGCGGGTTGATTCTATTGCACTGAAAAACAGTTCGGGTAATACGCTTCAATTCAGCGGAAATGAATTCCGGCTTTTCATCAACCGACACACGAACCCGCTGGCTATCCGAAGCACAAAATTTGAGTGGGACGATGTCGGCGACGAAATCATTATTGAGGGCAGAGGTCTGGGCCATGCAGTTGGCATGTGCCAGTGGGGAGCCCGCGGACTTGCAAATGCAGGCTGGGACTATAAAGATATTCTCACTTTTTACTTTAGTGGTACGAAAGTTGTACCTTTAAGCCAGTTTGAAACGAACCAAATTGCACTTTATAACTGAGTATTTATGTTTTTAGAACAGGGAAAACCCAAGGATTACGATTGTGGTTACAATATGGACCTGATGATTGCAGCCATCCCTAAAATCGATGACCACAGTGAGCGTCTTAAGTATGCCAAACGTGTGGTCGGTCTGATCAAACAAAGCCATCCAAACTGGGTAGAAAAAAACGGTCAAAGCAAGCTTGCCTGGGACTATTTTTTTGAACTTGCCGACTACGATCCCTCTGAGTATGGAATCCAAAATCCATTTGATATCGGTCAGCCGGATGATGCAAAATAACCCTGCTTTGTCTTTTCTCTACTAACATTCCGCTAAACGTGAATAGTTTTCACTTTTGGAGTATTATTATTGCACATCCGCTCCCGGTACAATCCTCATGAGTTCACCGTTTTCGTGATCGGTTAACAGGTACAAATTACCGTCGGGACCTTGTTTTACATCGCGCACCCGCCGCCCGACAGGAATGGATTCTTCACCGGCAACATCTTCTCCGTCAAGGTTAATGCGGCGAACCTGTTCCCCAACAAGGCTTCCGCTGAACAGATCTCCCTGCCATTCCGGAAACTTGTCTCCGCTATATATCGCCAGGCCGCTTGGCGCTTGTGTGGGAGTCCATACAATTTTTGGATCGACCATACCGGGCAGTGACGTTTCATCTGAAATTCGTGTGTAGTGATATTCCCGGCTGTATGTTGCCCGGGGCCATCCATAGTTGCCTCCTGGTTCAAGGAGGTTTAACTCATCTCCTCCACGTGAACCGTGTTCATTTGCCCACACTCTCCCTGTTGCTCCGTCATAGGCAAGCCCTTGTACATTTCTGTGGCCATAGGTCCACAATTCAGGAGCCGATTCTGTATCATCAGCGAAAGGATTGTCATCTGGTGCATCCCCTTGTTCTGTAATCCTCAGTATGCTTCCAAAATGCGATTTCTTATTCTGTGCCTGTTCCCGTATCCATTCACCTTCGTACCGAATGTAATTCCCGCCATCCCCGACCGACAGCAAAAACGTAGAATCATCAAGCCAAACCATCCGCGAGCCAAAGTGCTGGTCATCGGTTTTATCAGAATCAACTCTGAAAATTTCTTCTGTGTTTTGCAGAGTATACCCGTGCAGCTCTCCGCGGCCAACCGTAGTGCGATTTGCGTCTTCATCGCCGGTGGAATACGTAAAATAGAGGAGGCGGTTTTCTTCGAAATCGGGATGAAGAGAAAGATCAAGCAACCCACCCTGACCACTTACATACAACTCAGGCAGACCTGATACGACTCTTGGCTGTAACTCTCCGTCAACTGCAACCCTGAGCCTGCCGGGTTTTTCTGAAATTAAAAGAGTATCAGAACTTTCGTGAAGCCAAACCATAGACCAGGGGTAATTCAAGCTGTCCAGAACAGTCTCGAGCTCCCACCCTTTAGCCTCCGGTGCATCGCCCGAAAGCGGCACAGGACCCCGGGGCATTGAACACGCTGCAAATCCTGCAAAAAGAATTGTAAGTAATAAAGCTTGTTTCATACGAGTTAAATTAACGTTTGTAATCATTTTAAAAACAGTATGGGTTCAGGACTTCTGTACAATCCGAAATTGAATCCCTTCCTCTTCCACTTTTTCGATATAATTCTCGTCCGCCAGCAAGCGCAAAATATGCCGAACTGTACGGCCTGAAAGGCCGGTTTCCTGTACGAGTGCTTCCAGGCTCTGTGCATTATGTTCGATTAGCTCTCGCACACGTGAAATTTCTTCTTCACCTGGCGCATGTTCCGTATTTTTTAATTTCGCCAGGCAGTTATCACAGTGGCCACAGGGTTGTGCATCAGTCTCACCGAAGTAAATACGCAGAAACTGCTCTCTGCATCCCGATGTTTCAACATACTGCTGCATATAATCCAATTTACCCAGCAAGACATCCCTGTAGTGGTAAGCAGATTTATGGTCGATTTCAAGCGTTTTCATGCGGGCTTCCATCAACATAATCAGCGGCTCTTCACCCAGCTTTTCAAACTCAAGCAGTTTATCGTGATTCGCAAACAGGGTGAGAGCCTTATCCAGCTGCCGGGGAGTTGCATTCACTTTTTTACAGATGTAAGACTCATCAATATATGTCATTTCATGAAAGGAGTTGGCTCCGAATTGGCGAAAAATAGTATCTAAAAACTCCATCTTTTTTGAACTATTGTCTTGTACCAAGCTCCGGATATAGTTTTTACCTGCTGTAAACCGGATTCCGATGCGGGGTTTATAAAGTTCTGTTTTTTCAATCACCCCAAGACGTTCGAGCACCCGAACTGAGACAGCAACGTTCCTCTCTCTCACATTTGTGCGCTTCGCAATATTTCTGTACCGAATGGCCGCCGGTTTTTCCAATTCACTCCCAACCGCCAGTTCCATTTCATCACATAGACCGTCATATACCTTTTTAAGAGTTTCATATTCAGGATATCCGTTCAGAATTCTCTCGCGGGCACGTTCTGCATCTCCTTTTTTGTAAAACAGAAGGGGAAAAGCCTCCTCTCCGTCTCTTCCGGCCCTTCCGGCCTCCTGGTAATAGGCTTCAAGTGAAATGGGCATGGTGTGATGGATCACAAATCTGCAATCAGCCTTGTCTATGCCCATGCCAAATGCATTGGTCGACACTACCACAGCCGTCTTTCCGTTAAGCCATCTCTGCTGTACCTGCTCCCTGGTTTTATTGCCAAGTCCGGCATGATAGGCTTCTGATGAGATCCCTTCACGGGAAATATTCTGTGCCCACTGTTCACAATCGCGCCGTGTGCTGCAGTAAAGAATGCCACTACCGCGATCTGACGCTTTTTTTATGGCTTTAAGTAGATTTCGTTTTTTTTGAGGAGTGTGATTGACCCACCATTTTAAGTTTTCTCTCCCAAAGCCGCCGGCTATTACATTCGGATCACTAAACTCAAGGTTTTTTAGAATATCCTCGCGAACTTCGGGTGTGGCAGTGGCGGTCAGTGCAATCCATCGGACCGAATCAGGCAGTTCCCGCAGCTCTTCCCTGATACGCCTGTAACTGGGCCTGAAGCTGTGCCCCCATTCCGAAATGCAGTGTGCTTCGTCGATAGCAACACAAGAGATTTGAAGCTGTGGCTGTTCTCTTTTCCACAAATCGGTGCTGAGTCGTTCCGGGGCAATATATAGCAGTCTGTACATCCCGTTCCGCGCGTTTACTAACCTCTGCTCTACCTCGTAACCCGGCAGTGTACTGTTGATAAAGGTGGCGCGAATTCCCACTTTTTTGAGTTGATCAACCTGGTCCTGCATCAGAGCAACAAGTGGCGAAATTACAACGGTAACCCCTTCAAAAAGGAGTGCCGGAACCTGGTAGCAAAGTGATTTTCCGCCGCCGGTTGGAAACAGAACAAGCGTGTCTTTTCCCTGAAGAACAGATTTTATGACCTGGTCCTGCCCGGTTCTGAAAGACGGATAACCCCAGAATTTCGACAGCACTTCTGTCGCCTGTTCTAATGTGGGATTGTCCATAGTTAACGGGTTAATCTCTGCTGATTGAAAAACACATCTCTATAATAATAAACCAAACAGAAAAAGGCGTGGGATTAATCACGCCTTTCTCATCGAAAATCAAAAAAAAACAGACGGTACGTTGCCTGCTAAACCAGGGCCTTCATGTAGTCGCGTCGCATCTGTGCAATGGCCGAAATACTGATGCCAACCGGGCATACGGCTTCACATTCAGCATGGTTAGAACAATCTCCAAAGCCTTCTTCTTCCATTTGTTCCACCATGGCAACGGATCGTTTATCACGCTCTGGCTGACCCTGTGGCAGACTGTTGAGATGGGCGAGTTTTGCACCTGTAAACAGTGAAGCAGAAGAGTTCGGGCAAGCCGCCACACATGCACCGCACCCAATACATGTTGCATAGTCAAATGCCTCGTCAGCTTTTTCTTTTTCAACGGGTATGAGGTTCGCTTCGGGAGCTGCACCGGTTTTAACAGACACATATCCACCGGCTTCGATTATTCTGTCGAAAGCTGTACGGTCTACAACAAGGTCCCTGATAATCGGAAAGGCTTTCGCCCGGGGCGGTTCAACAACAATAGTATCTCCGTCGCTGTAGTTTCGCATGTGCAGCTGGCAGGCTGCCGTCATATGTTTGGGGCCGTGAGCGCGGCCGTTAATCACAAGATTGCATGATCCGCAAATTCCTTCACGGCAATCGTAATCAAACTCTACGGGATCTTTACCTTCCTTGATGAGATTTTCATTTAAAACATCGAGCATCTCAAGAAACGACATGTGCTCGCTGACGCCATTCAACTTATAATCCTGAAATTTCCCTTCAGAATTTGCGCTTTTTTGCCGCCATACTTTCAGGTTGATGGTCATTTCACTCATAATAATCCTTATTTGTAACTTCGTTGTTTCAATTCCACGAACTCAAATTCAAGTGGTTCTTTGTGGAGTGTGGTTTCCAGTTTGCCATTTGCACCACCATATTCCCATGCTGATACGTAGGAGTAATCTTTATCATTCCGCAGGGCTTCACCTTCTTCTGTCTGGTACTCTTCTCGCAGATGGCAGCCGCAGGACTCATCACGGTCCAGTGCATCAAGGGCCATTAACTCGGCAAGTTCAAAGAAATCAGCTACACGGTGGGCGAATTCCAGGTACTTGTTGTAGTAACTGCTTTCGCCGGGTACACGCACGTTTTGATAAAACTCTTCACGCAGTGCACGAATCTCTTCAATAGCTTCTTCCAGGCCTTCTTTACTTCGGCTGATACCCACCTTATCCCACATTATTTTACCAAGTTCCCGGTGGAACTCAACAACGGTTTTATCACCGTTTATTTGAAGTAGCTTATCCAGAACCTCGGTAGATGCGTTGGCAGCTTCTGAAAACGCTTCGTGTTCGGTTGTAACACTTGTCAGATCGGCATCTGCAAGGTAATTTCCAACCGTGTAAGGTACGATGAAATATCCGTCCGAGAGGCCCTGCATCAGCGCACTTGCTCCCAGCCGGTTTGCACCGTGATCCGAAAAGTTTGCCTCACCCGCAACAAACAGACCGGGAATATTACTCATGAGGTTATAGTCTACCCAAAGGCCTCCCATGGTGTAATGAACCGCAGGAAAGATGCGCATCGGAACTTCGTATGGATTGTCGTCCGTAATGTTTTGGTACATATCAAACAGGTTGCCATACTTGGCGGCGATGGCATCCCGGCCTTCACGTTTAATGGCATCCCTGAAATCGAGATAAACTGCCAGTCCGGTTTCTCCCACGCCCATTCCTTCATCCGTTACCATCTTGGCATTTCTGGATGCCACATCGCGGGGTACAAGATTTCCAAAACTGGGATAGCGTTCTTCGAGGTAGTAGTACCGATCCTCCTCGGGGATGTCATTTGGTTTCCGGGAATCGTCAGGATCACGCGGCACCCACACACGGCCGTCATTCCGAAGACTTTCACTCATCAGCGTGAGTTTCGACTGGTAGTCGCCACTTACGGGAATACAGGTCGGGTGAATCTGTACATAGCATGGATTCGCAAATGCAGCCCCACGCTTATGGCATCGCCAGGCGGCAGTAACGTTTGAATTTTTCGCATTTGTTGAAAGATAGAATACATTTCCATACCCACCGGTACAAAGCACTACGGAGTCTGCCTGCCACCTGTTGATGGATCCGTCCACAAGGTTTCGGGTAATGATGCCCCGGGCTTTTCCATCAACCACAACAAGATCGAGCATTTCGTGGCGTGGATAGTTCTTGATTTTTCCGGCGTGCACCTGCCTCATCATCGACTGGTATGCACCAAGCAAAAGCTGCTGACCGGTTTGACCCCTGGCATAAAATGTTCTCGAAACCTGTGCGCCTCCGAATGACCGGTTATCCAGCAGGCCGCCATACTCCCGTGCAAACGGCACTCCCTGCGCCACAGCCTGATCGATAATACTGTTCGAGTTTTGCGCCAGGCGATACACGTTCGCTTCACGGCTTCTGTAATCTCCGCCTTTAATAGTATCGTAAAAAAGGCGCCATACACTATCGCCGTCATTCGGGTAGTTTTTTGCCGCGTTGATGCCACCCTGAGCCGCAATACTGTGAGCCCGGCGGGCAGAATCCTGGATGCAAAACGTTGATACTTCGTAGCCAAGTTCTGCAAGGCTTGATGCCGCAGAAGCGCCGGCCAGGCCGGTTCCGACTACAATAACTTTATATTTTCGTTTATTGTTAGGCGCTACAAGTTTCAGGTCTTTCAGATGTCTGCTCCACTTCTCTTCAAGAGGACCGGAGGGTACGTTAGATTCTAATTTCATAATTGATCAGACGTTTTCGATTAAAAATGGGTTACCGGCATTGAATAAGTGCAGCCTCACAGCCACCGCCAAGATAAATGTATACCGGTATAAAAAGGAAGCCTACAGCCATTAGAATGGCAAATACAACTCCAACAGAATACAATATGGCAGATACATTTTTGCTCTTAACAGTAAGAGATGTAAATGCACTCCAAATTCCATGGCCGAGATGGGCTCCCAGCAGAAGCATCACAAATGCGTAGCCGAACGCGTAGCCGGGATTTTGGAATGTTTCAATCACAAGAGACTTAATGTCGTGTGTCTCCTGCCCGTCTATCATCACTGTTCCGGTATCACCCAGCGCGAATGTATTAATGTGAAATACAACAAAAATCAAAAGAACAACTCCCGTAAAAGCCATACTGCGGGAGCTTAAACTTTGTCGGCTTGGTCCGCCTTTGCTGCTGTATACCTCATATTTTTGAGGCCGGGCCTTTCGTTTTTGCAGCCAGATGGATATTCCAATCCAGGCATGGACTACAAATACAACAAGTAACCCAATCCTGGCAATCCAAAGAAGCGGCCCAAGACTGTGAAGAAACATCGAATACTGGTTCATTGCGTCGGGCTCGCCAAAAATGGCCAGGTTTCCGCTGAGGTGAAATACAACAAAAAGAAAGAGAAAAATCCCCGTCAAACCGGTAAGAATTTTACGGCCGACCTGAGATGTTGCAGCTTTTAGGAGTGAAGGCATGGGTAATTTAAAATTTTGCTACGCGTAGATGTTTACTTTTTGATTTGAATCAACGATCCGAAACGTAGTTTGGTTCCTTTTTTATCAGGTTAAAAGTCCACTTATTTAAGCTAAAAGGCAAGGAATAAGCGCTTCCTTTCCGGCACATCATCTTATTCAGATTCTTTCTACTTTAGTTGCATAATTTTATACCGAATATCAAAATATTATGCAAACGATATCACATACGTATGAGGCAGAATTTCGAGAAAAAGGTTCGAAGTTTATCTGCATTTTATTGCCCTGCAACACAGCAGATGAAGCCACTTCGGCTCTGGATTCTATACGGTTCGATCATCCGTCTGCAACCCACCATTGCTACGCTTTTCGGGTGAACCCCAACGAACCGGAAGAGCTCAGCCAGGATGATGGTGAACCGTCCGGGACAGCCGGTATTCCTATTTTGAATACGTTGCGCGCCGCTAATCTGATGAACTGCACAGCTGTTGTCGTGCGCTATTATGGCGGCACCAAACTTGGCAAAAGTGGCTTAATTCAAGCCTATGGCCGTGCAGTTGAACTTGCAGTGGAAAAGGCCAGCCTTAAACAGCTTCTGCCCGTTTCCCGGTATGTCATTTTATATCCATACAGCCAGCAAACAGTCCTGGAAAAGCTGCGCCACACCTTTAACCTTTTTGAGGTTTCAGCAGATTACACCGATAGCGTAAAAATTGTTCTGGATTGCCCTCAGCAGGACACCGTCTCTTTTGAAAAATATCTTAATGAGGTTGAACACTTGCTAACTCATTGGAAAAAAACAGGGGTGGCCTCACAAATTGTTGCAAATCCCTGAATGAATTGTGCGCTGCTATTTGTTGGAAACTGTACAAACAACCTGATACATTTAGAATTATGATCAACCAAGTTTAAAATGAGAACAGCCCGGATATTATGAAAATATACACCAGAAAAGGTGATACAGGTCAAACCGCCCTGTTTGGAGGCGATACTACCCGTAAAGATAACATACGTATTCACGCATACGGTACAGTAGACGAGCTCAATTCTGCACTTGGAATGGTTTTGTCTTTTGACATTTCTGATCGCGGAGCAGAGATACTTACTACCGTTCAAAACGATCTTTTTATTGTGGGAGCTACTCTTGCCACTCCCAAACCGGAAAAAGCCCGTATTGACCAGGTGGGAGATGCTCAAATCAAAACAGTTGAACAGTGGATTGACGAACTTGAGGAGCATCTTGAACCTCTGAAATCATTTATTCTGCCAGGCGGAGGAGGAGCGGGTTCTACCCTACATTTTGCCCGCACCGTTTGCAGGCGCGCTGAACGTAAAACAGTTGAGCTTGCGGAAAATGAAGAGATACCTGCAGAAGCTATCATATACCTCAATCGACTTTCCGATCTGCTCTTTGTTTTGGCCCGGTTTGAAAATAAACATCAGGGAAAGAAAGAGACACCCTGGATTCCAAATATAAAGCGAACCTAACAACGTTAAACCACACCCTACTTTACAATGTCGAACTCAATAGAGCTAAAACCAAGCTGGAAAAGATGGTTCTGGGGGTATTTTTTTGGAATATTATTGATACCTGCTGCCGGGCTGGGCATACTCATTTTGTGGTTTGTACACAGCAAGCGAAAAAAGTATCGTTACATCGTCACCGAACGCCAGATCCGTGCTAAAGAGAAAAACCTGAGTCAGACAGTTGACCTGGCAAACATCAAAAACCTGGATGTCCACCAAAATTTTCTTGACAAGAAATTTGATATCGGAGATGTAGTCCTGTCTACTGAAACCCGGAAAGTTACACTCCTGGGTCAGACGAGCCCTCAGGAGCTTTCTGATATGATTTCACAGGCTATCAGAGCAGAGCAAAAAAGGATTCAGGAAGAAAACAAAATCGAAGAATCTCCTGCTGAAGAATCCCATGCACCCGGCTCGCTTGATAAACTGGACTATCTGACAGGCTTATGGCAGCAGGGACTTTTGAGTGATGAAGATTTTGAGAAAGAGAGGAAACACTTCGAAAAATAATTCACACAGCCTGCATTAAACCACAGCTGATTCTGACAGCCGCAAATTTGTTTCATCAGCATCAATCACTGCGTACCCCCCTGAAGGAATCGTAAAGTTATCATCGTCGTGCCCAATATCCATACCCATAACAGCCGGTATTTTCAGCGGACAGATGTGATTCTCCAGCGTTTCCCTTAGCGAAAAGGTAGGTGATGAACCGGAGGAACAGTCCGTGCAGCGTCCAAAAATAAATCCCTTGATATTATCCAGCACTCCTGCCTGTTTCAGGTGAGTGAGCATCCTGTCTATTTTATAGGAATTTTCGCCAATATCTTCTACAAAGAGTATTGCGCCGGAATAGTTTGCCTGATAGTTTGTGCCAAGTGTTGTAGTTAAGATACTCAGATTTCCGCCAACCAATCTACCCTCTGCTTTTCCCGGATAGAGCGTTTCAACCTTACTCACTGACCGGTATTCGGCGTTCTCACCCTGCATTATAACCGATTGAAAACTACTGCGTGTCAAATCGGTCCACTCGGAATTCCCATTGGGCCCGTGAAACGTCTGAAGGCCACAATAAGCCATAAATGCATGATGAAGGGTTGTATTATCGCTAAACCCACAGTAAACCTTGGGATTCCTGGCTATCATTTTGAAGTTGAGGTAAGGCAATATACGCGCACACCCCCATCCCCCCCTCACAGCCATAATTCCGTCAATCTTTGCATCTGCAAACATGATATTTATGTCACCAGCACGTTCACGGTCAGTGCCCGCCAGGTAGCCATACCGCTTTTTTACATTTCGCCCCATCACAGGTATCAACCCCATGCTTCCAAGTGCTTCCTGCATTCGATCAAATTCTTCATCATCGTAAATGATTCCTGCCGGTGCAACAAGCCCGATACGGTCTCCTTCTTTAAGTCTTTTCGGGCGTGTGAGTGTGGCGTGTCCCGGCCGCGTAAATGAATATGCAAAACCGGGCAGTGCAGCAGATGCAACAGTTTTTAAAAAATTAGAACGCTTCATAAGGAATATCTGATATCAATTTGAGATATAAAGATCATGGTCCCGGATATATGAAGCTACCGACCCCGGTACTTTATCTTCAATCTTTCTGAAATTTGAAGAATTTCGAAGTTCGGTGGATGAAAGATCAATCTCGGCGTGGTCAACCATGATTGTACGCTCAAGTATTGCCGAATCAACGTCCTGGTTTTCAGTACCGGGACGTTCTGCCACCAAAAGAGGCACTTCCTCAAGGATTTTTTCGTACTCCCACCATTTATGGAATGAAACAAGATTATCCTGCCCGATGCAAAGAAAGAATACATCGCCCGGCCGATTCTCTTTCAAATGAAGAATCGTTTGCAGTGTGTAGGACGGACGCGGAAGTTTTTGCTCAAGATCTGATACCTTAACATTCTCCCAGCCAGAAAATGCGAGTTGAAGCATATTCAGACGATGATCGAAAGATACCTGGCTTTTATTTGATTTATGGGGAGGCTCCGGAGCAGGCAGTATCAGAAGCTGGTCAATTAACCTGCTGTTCAAAAAAGATTTCGCAATACTGAGGTGACCCACATGTACCGGATCGAAAGAGCCACCGAATATCCCTGTACGCACCCCGTTATTTGTCAATCGTTCTGTGCTACAGATTCCAGGTTTACACTTTCTTCAAGATCCTCAATTTTTCTGCTTGCTTCGTCAAACAAGTCTTCTGCCCTGCTCCTGTTTTCTCCCCGCGGAAATAGCTGAAGGTATGTTTCATAAGCCTCAACGGCCTCCCTGTACCGCTCCAGTTGCCTGGATGGAATACTGTTATCAGCGTATAAAATGTAGGAGTGAACCTTTTCAACCAATGCCTGCTCCGCCCATTCACTTTCCGGGTAGTTATCAATTACCAGGTCGTGATACACAATTGCTGCATTAAAGCGGTCTGTACGCTTGTAAAATTCTGCTGCCTCAAATTGCTTTCTGGCAAGCTTGCTGCGAAGTTCATTTATATATTCAGACGCCTCTGATACACGTTCCGAATCAGGGTAGCGGGAATTAAACAGACGAAAACGTTCAATCGCCTGACTTGTATAGGTTTGATCCAGCTTGTAGCGCGGACTCAGGTTGTAATAGCACAAAGCAGCCTTAAAGTCCACTTCTTCCCTCCTTTCGGAACGGGGATAGAATGTAGCGTATCGTTCATATTCTGATGCTGCCACTAAATACCTTCGGTTATTGTAGTAACTCTCTGCAAGAAGAAATTGTGCTTCCTGACCGATATCAGTACCCCGGCCAATTGAAACCACTGTTTCAAAAGCACTTGCTGCCTGGCTCCAGTCTTCCTGATCATATTGTGATTTAGCTTTTTCAAAAGCTACCTCGAGGGAATCTCCCGGACGAATCAAATCCTGGCTTCGACAGGAAAGCAGTGCAAAGGAAGCAAGTAATAAGATTAATAGATTTCGCATTAGGCTTAGTGATCCCGTTTTTTTAAAGTTTTAATCAATTGAATAAGATCTCGCTTATCTTCTGATTCACCAAATATTTCTAATGATTGTTCAGCCTCGGTGTAAAGTTTCACAATCTTTGCTCGTGTATCCTCAATTACACCCAACTCAGAATAGAGGCTAATAATATTCTCAACCTCCGAATCCTCAAGTGGTTTGTTACGCAAACATTGCTTTAACCACTTTTTTTGAGTTTTATTGCAGCGCTCAAGGGCAAGTATCATCAAATACGTTTTTTTGCACTCGTAGATATCACCTGCTACGCGTTTCCCAAACTTATCGGGATCAGCCACAACATCCAGCCAGTCGTCCTGTATTTGAAATGCATACCCAATACTTTCTCCAACTTTTTTTAATGATTCGAGCTGCTGCTGATTTCCACCGGCTACCAACCCACCGGTTTGAAGTGCTGTTGCCAGCAGAGCACCGGTTTTACCGCTAATCATTTCCATATAGTCGTCAAGAGTTACTTCAAGCCGGCTTTCAAACTCCATGTCAAGAGCCTGTCCCTCACATACACGATCTACACCCTCAAGATATATCCTGCTTATGGTCCGAAAATCGACATCTCCCGGAAGCTGATGGAGCATTAACAGTGCCCGTGTGTGCATACTGTCGCCAGATAGTATAGCAACAGACTCGTTCCATTTTTTGTGAACAGCCATTTCACCCCGGCGGCTTTCTGCCTGATCCATAATATCATCATGCATAAGCGTAAAATTGTGCAGTAATTCTATCGACAGAGCCGCGGGCATGGCATCCTTGCGAGACCGCCCGCAAATTCCACAGGCCAGCAGTGTAAGCACAGGCCGGATACGTTTCCCGCCGTTGCTTAGCATATAGCGCTGTGGATTGTATAACGTTGCCGGGGTTTGTGGCAGATCTAACTGATCCAGGGACAGATTTACGCTTTCTATGTAGGGTCTGAGGAATTCCAAATTGTTTGCTAATATTTGATGAACATAAATTCAGTTATCTGGCTACAACCGTTCCCAGGTCGTTCGATGAACAACTTGTAAATGATCGTCTTCCCAGAAGTGTAAGTATCATTGCCGCCTGTTTTTTCCAGGTTTCTATGGTTTGATGAAGCCCTTCTTCACCTTCATTCTTCAGTACCTGAATTACAGGGCGGGCCATTGCAACAAAATCTGCACCCAGCGAAATAGCTTTTACCATATCACCGGCATTTCGGACGCCGCCCGATGCGATCAGGTGAAACCGAAACTCATTCCGTAACTCTACTACTTCTTCCAGGCAAATAAGAGTGGGTATTCCCCAGTTATCAAACATAGCCGTATCCGAATACTCCGTCTTCCGCCTGTTTTCTACCATAGCCCAGCTCGTTCCTCCGGCTCCGGCCACATCAATCACGGAAACTCCTACAGCAAGCAGCCGTCTTGCCACATCTCCTGAAATTCCAGCCCCTGTCTCTTTCACAATTACCGGAACCGGGGATTTCACCACCAGGTCGCCAATACCATCTTCAATTCCTGCAAAATTTCTGTCACCCTCGGGTTGAACCAACTCCTGGAGCGGATTCAAATGAACAATCACAGCATCAGCACGTATAGAGTCGATAAGAATCCCGATATCATCCTCAGCCAATCCGCCTGCAAGCTGTGCGCCACCAATATTTGCTGCAATAAACGCATCGGGGGCTTCCTTACGAACTACAGAAAAACTTCCTGTCTCATCTTTGTGATCAAGCATAGCACGCTGACTCCCTACACCAAAAGGCAGATTTCTTGCCTGACAAACGCGAGCTATCATTGCGTTGATGTTTTCAGCACCGGAATATCCCCCTGTCATGGATGAGATCATCAGCGGAAGCTCGAATGTGCGTCCCAAAAACGCACCCTCAACAGAAACATCGCTTAAATTAATTTCAGGAAGTGCATTGTGGCGAAAATAGACCTGATCAAATCCGGACGGCAAATCGTACTCCACATCCCCGGTCAGGCAAAGTTCTACGTGATCTTTTTTCCGTTTTTGAATAGACATATTTGTATGAATCTACAATACTGGTTGGTCCGTGAGTATAACTATTTTGCTATTCATTGTCTGCCAGCACACTACAAATAGCTGCTGCGTAAAAAATATCTTCGCTGGAACAACCACGGGATAAGTCCATATATGGATGTTGAAGACCCTGTAAAATCGGCCCGATTGCAGCTGCCCCGCCAATGCGTTCCGTAATTTTATAGGCAATGTTGCCCGCATCAAGGTTTGGAAAAATATACACGTTTGCATTTCCTGCCACTTTGGATTCAGGAGCTTTTCTTTGCCCCACTGCAGGAACAAATGCAGCATCGAACTGAAGTTCACCATCCAGCAACCATCCCGTGTTCTTCTGTTCTGCAATTATCAGTGCATTTTTAACAAGGTCAACCCGCTCGTGAACTGCACTACCCTTTGTGCTGAAAGATAAAAACGCAATCCTCGGATCTTCGCCGGTAAGTTTCTTATGGGTTCTGCCCGACGCAATAGCAATATCTGCCAGCTGTTCAGCATCGGGATATGGCACAACTCCGCAATCGGCATATGTGAGCACAGAACCATTTTTTAGTTCCATCAGGAATGTACTGGATATCAGCTTTGTGTTTTCGGCCGTACCAATTGTTCGCAGTGATGCACGGATAACATCTGCCGTAGATGCAATTGAACCACCAACAGCACCGTCCGCTTCCCCGGTTGCAACAAGCCAACCGGCAGTCATCAGCGGGTCGGCTGCAAGAGCTCTGACTTGATCCGCCGTTGGATTTTTGTGGCTGAGTTTGTTTTCAAAAAATTCAACTCTCTGCCCAAACTTCGACTTCTCTTCCACTTCAGTAATGGGTATATCCTCCGGAAGTTTCACACCTTCCAGGCCGGCCATCTTACGGACGTTCCCATCCAAACTGATCAATCCCGGACGAACAACACCTTCTTCCAAAAGTTTAACGACCGCGTGGAGAACACGGGGATCTCTGCCTGCTTCCGGAAACAAAATCGTTCTTTTTTTCTTTGAGCTCTTATCAACCAGTTTTTGAAGTATAGAATTGTTCATCAAATCAAAAGTATAATTGAAAGTATTGTTGCTGCAATTCCAAACCACTGGGCAGAGGTAACCCTGTCGCCCCAGCGAATCATTCCAAGCAATGTGGCACCGAGAACCGTTAAAATATTAACCGTACTATAAACAATAGCACCATTCAGCTGTCCAAGTGCTTCTATAAGGAAAATTGCCGAGTATAAGTTTGGAACACCGACAACTATTCCCAGCGTGATTTCCTGCCTGTTAAATGATACAGTATCTTTTATAAAAATAATGATAAACCCCACAATCATTGCACTCAGAAACACTGTTCCCATAAATTGTTCTTTGGTCAGCTGTTCCGAAAAATCCATTTCAAAAATTTTCAGAGACCCATCCCCCAGCCCGGTACCTACAAAAAGAAGTACAAGCAGCCATGCGGCACTTTTCGGTTCTCGCAACATTTTTCTTTTATTAGGAAGCAGCAAAAACAGGGCTATAATCACCGTAAAAATACCCACCCACTGACGAGTTTCAAGGTATTCAAGGTACCACAACACAGAGAGTAAAACAGGGATCAACAGTGATATTCGCATTGCGGCCACACTAATGCCAACCCCATTTTTGTTTACCGATTTACTGTAGATAAAGAAATTTGCAATAAAGATGGTGCCAACCAATACTGCCAGGATAATACCCGGGGTTGCCGCAGACAGACTAAAAGTGATTTCAGCACCGCCGACCGGAGTCAAAAATGCAATTACCGCAGCAGTGAAATAATTGACGGTGAGCACCTTTATGGTGTTGAGCTTCCTTGTTTCAGTGATTTTCAAAAGGTGCGCAATCAATACCGAACAAGCTGAACTGAGAATTATAAACAGCCACCCATGAATCATTGTGAAATATCAAGCATAAAATTCCCAAATCCCCGCACTTCCTGCGGTTGATCGTGAAGGCGGCGGGCGGTATAATCTACATTATTTTCAAGGTGCCGAACCAATTCAGACATTTGTGTTTTTCGCTGTTGCAGGGCTTCAGCCCAAAAATACGGGAAAATATGGTGACGTTTATCATCTTCCGGAGAGCCGCTGTAAAGTGATGATTTTTGCCCTATTCGGTTTCCGTAAAGAATAAATGCATTAGGCATATCCTGCAGTATCAAATTAGCGAGCTGTTGTTGTTTTCCGCCATTGCTGCTCATAAACGAAATAATCTGGCCATCTTCAATTTCATCAACATATTCAAGGTCCACAAAAAGGTATAATTTTTCGGGAGTGCATGCAGCCAGTTCTTCATACAGCTGACTGAGAAAAAGCCGCTGCTCCTCGCCCTCGTCACTGATATGGAAAAGAGCCAATGTTTCGCTGCCCGACTCATCTTCAACTGTTCGTGCAAACCCCATCAGGTATACGACAAGAGAACCACCAACCATCTCCCTGCATTCTCTAATTTCAGGCAGCCAGTTATCCAGTTCAGGTGTATCCACAGTCTGTATTTGATCATCATCCATTCTGAGTGCTGTGCTCATGTAGCGTTTGAACAGACGTTCATCACGCTCGCTCAGCTGCCTCGATCCCGCCTGGTTCTCACGAGTGCCGGTTAGAAAGATTGCACGATCATCGGGATTATTGGTTTTCAGTACCGGGATGGAGGCCTCCACATCAATTTCACCAAAAGGTATTTCCTCAAGTTCAACCAGCAAAGCAGGGCCTTCCTCAGCCGAACTTCTCCACTGCAATTGGCCACCATTGCGTTGAACAAAGGCTTCAACTGAACCGTATTCTACCTCAAGCCAGTTTTCGCTGAGCCTGCTGAGCACTTTTAGTGAGCTTCCCTCTCCAATTTCAGCGATTACATTTTCGCGATTGACAGAGGCACTGCTGCGCACCTGCACGATGGGATCATCGATTTCAAAAAAGGGATCCATAAAGTCCGTCACTGGTATCACAATATCCGTAGACGTTCCGTTATATTGAGCCTGAACAACAAATTCTGAGTCTTCCTCTACCGGATTTTGTAAGTCTGTGGAGATTGCTCCGATATTTATATCAATTCTGCCCGATGAGAAAGGAACCGACGTTTCGCTAAAAATCTCTTCATCTTCGTAGAAAACAGAAATTGAAGCAGTTTCTCCGTCTGTATTTTCAACAGAAAGTGTGTCTGTTTGGATGTTAAATCCGGTTTGCCTTAAAAACCGGATTTCATCTGTTTCAATCGGCTCCCCTGTTTCCTCAAGATTTGTGACCGTAAGCAAAGAAAGTATTCCCGCTAAGGCATTGAGGCTTATCTGCTGGGTAACTGAGGCTGATGGAAGCAGAAAGTTTGTATTGGCTGCTGCAAAAGATACCGCACCTCCGGCAAGCGCAAGAAATGTAAACCCCCACTTAGGTTTATATTCCTGAACCATACGTTGCACCTGGATTCGCTCTGCGTATTCTTGCTGAACAATGTTATACGGTGAGAGGGTCAAAACGGGCTGATCTACCGTTGGCCTGTTTTCTACAATGAGCTCAACACGATTTTCAAGGATTTTTGTTTCTTCGGCTTCATCTACCGCATGCTCATCAATTACGGTCCATTTGCTTGTAGTGCACCCGGCGAGAAGAACAACAGATATGAAAAAAAATATGAAACGGTGGATTGCCATTTGCAAACGAAATTAAAATGAAATGACTGCGCCAAAACCAACCAGGCTGCGATATGAAAATGAATCACCGTTCTGCGGGTCAGACAACCAGAATGGGATCTCATAACGTAAAACAAATCCTCTGGGTTTTCCCAGGTAATCCGGAATATTCAGGGAAACAGAAAACCCTGCACCGGCATCCCCTGTCAGTTTAGATGACGAGTTACCGGATCCAAGTGTTGATCCCGCATCAGCAAATACATACGAGCGAAAATCAATGAAATCGGAAGCGTATGGAATTTTATTAAATAAAACGCCCACCGGATTTGGGTAGTCAAATTCTGCATTAAATGCAGTGATTGCTCTGTGCAGATTAGGAGGAACTGAAGAAAACACGGTTTCACAATCCACACAGGATTGATTCGAAAAAACTTGTACATCCCGGCTCGTATACCCGCGCAAATTTGCACCTCCTGCAATCTGCAGGTTTCCACTCTCCATCCAGGGTTGCGGAATGGTTCCTTTGGCACGGGTCACTCCATTTCGGAGTCTTTGAATTGCCGGACCGGTACTTCTCGAAAAAAGAAATTCAGGTGACGTATTTTCCGTTGCACTGCCTGCAAAACCTCTTACCCGAATCCCCCATTTATCATTAAAGGGAATACGCTGAACGGCCGTTAACGTACCGTAGCTAAATGTGTCTTCATTCCATTGTAAACCACCGCTGGCTTGTATGTTTAATCTTCCCAGCGAGTTTTCTTTCTGAATCTCTGCTGTTAGTGATGTGATTAGGTGATCACGATCAGACCACAGCGAAGGGAAAGCGGTATATTCGTCATCAAAGCGTGATTCAAACGTTGTAAAAAAACTGATTTCGCGATACTGTTGCTCGTCAAAACCTTGCTGCCATCGTTTATTTATGCCTAAACCGTGTCTTGAATAACCTGTTCGGATAGATGATATAGCCTGGGCACTTGCTTCACTCCCAAAGTCAGACCACCGTGGAATAGGTTCCGTATAACTCAAATAGTAAGATACTGGGAGTTCCGGAATCCATGTACTCAGCCATACCCCCCCATCAAGCCGGTGCGGACCATCCTCGAATGTTCCGGGCACCTGGCCTTTCAACCGAATACCAAGGCGAATGCCATCCACATCGTTATACCAGAGATCCGGTGCCGGAAGAAGTTCATACGAACGGGATGATTGTGCATTCGTTGTTGAAACGAATAGACATGATAGAAATAAAACGGTTATGATCAGGAGAGCGGTACGCGCCAATCGTTCAGAATTTTGTTGTTTTTAATTAGTTCATTTGTAAGCCTGATTAGACGAATTTGTTCCGGCCAGTAAAGATATTCGGATACTTCGTCATGCTCTACCCAAGAGTATTCGGTATGTTCGCGATCGAGCCGAATGGCATCACCCCGGTCAATTTCGGCTGCAAACGCCGGTATCTGAAGGATAGAATCAGATGAGTGCTCATAAAACAGGTTCAGACTTGGAATGGTCCACATTTTGGAAGGAGTCAGCGCTGTTTCTTCCAAAAGTTCTCGCAGTGCAGCCTCCCAGTATGTTTCGCCCGGTTCAACCTTTCCGCCTATCATGCGCCACTGACCTTCATATATTTTACCCTTCGCTCTCTTGAACAGCAAAAACGTAACCTCACCATCATCTATCCGGTACGGGTAGAGATCAATGAGTTTTTTTTCAGTCATCCGTTTTATCTACCTGTTCTTTAAAGTAGTTGAGAGTTTTTTGCAGGCCTTCTCTGCGATTCACGCGCGGCTGCCAGTCTAACACACGTTTTGCTTTTGTGATATCCGGCTGTCGGATTTTCGGATCGTCTTTCGGAAGTTCCTCAAATACAATTTCACTGTCACTGCCGGTCAATTCAATAATTTCTTTGGCAAAGTCCAGGATGGTAATTTCTTCAGGATTACCAATATTCACCGGTTCTGTCTCATCACTTTGCGAAAGCCGGTAAATTCCTTCAACAAGGTCATCAACATACGTGAACGAGCGGGTTTGAGATCCATCCCCAAACACCGTAATAGGGTTTCCTTTCATCGCCTGCCGCATAAATGTAGGCAGTGCCCGGCCATCACGCAGCCGCATTCGGGTTCCGTACGTGTTAAATATCCGAACTATCCTTGTTTCCAGATCATGGTAGCGATGATATCCCATCGTCATCGCCTCGGCAAATCGTTTGGCTTCGTCATAAACACCGCGCAGTCCAATTGGGTTCACATTTCCCCAGTAGTCCTCTTTTTGAGGATGCGTGAGGGGATCCCCGTAGACTTCACTGGTTGAAGCAAGAAGAAAACGCGCGTTCTTTTCTTTTGCCAGTCCAAGTGCTTTATGTGTACCCAGCGACCCCACTTTCAGGGTTTGGATGGGCATTTCGAGGTAATCTATGGGGGAAGCCGGAGACGCAAAATGAAGCACAAGATCAAGCTCACCGGGCACATAAATGTAATTTGTCACATCGTGCTTGATAAACTCAAAATCATTATTGCCAATTAGGTGAGCGATATTTTCGGGAGACCCGGTTATCAGGTTATCCATGCAGACCACTTTATAGCCTTCTTTCAGGTAACGGTCGCACAAATGCGATCCTAAAAAACCACACCCACCGGTTATCAGTACTTTTTTCTTTGCCATGATTTATTTTTAATCAGACCGGTTTTCCCGGCCTGTGATTTTAGATTTTATGCCCCGACCGGTTTTCGCCCTACACTGATGTAGGTAAGCCCGGCTTCTTCTGCACGTTCCAGGCTGTAAAGGTTTCGGCCGTCGAATATGACCGGCTCATTCATTTGAACCTTAAAATTTTCAAAATCCGGTCGTCTGAATTCATTCCATTCCGTGCAGATAACAAGAGCGTCTACTCCACCTAATACACTGTCGCGATCTTCTTCAAACGTGATCTGTTTTAGAGTTTTAGCATCAGAAGCGGCTTTAAAAGTCTCCACTGCTTCCGGATCGTACGCTTTCATAGAAACACCGAGTTCCGCAAGTTCTTTAGTGATGTAAAGGGATGGCGCCTCTCGAATGTCGTCTGTTTCCGGCTTGAAACTAAGCCCCCAGATACCGACTTTTTTCCCTTTCAGAGAGTCTCCAAAATGTTGTTTCATCTTTTGTACAATGGATGTTTTTTGATTCTCATTCACCTTCATAACAGAATCGAGAATCTGGAAATCGTATCCGTTTTGAGCTGCCGTATAGTGAATCGCCTGCACATCTTTTGGAAAGCAGCTTCCTCCATACCCTATACCCGCAAAAAGAAACCGTTTTCCAATTCGTGAATCAGTTCCAATTCCGCGACGAACATTATCTACATCGGCTCCCACTTTTTCACAAATGTTTGCAATCTCATTCATAAAGGTGATTTTAGTGGCCAGCATTGCATTTGCAGCATACTTGGTAAGCTCTGAACTGCGCTCATCCATAACAATGATAGGGTTGCCGCTACGTACAAATGGCTCATAAAGACGGGTCATAAGCTTGGCTGCGCGATCCGTAGCTGCACCGATAACTACCCTTTCAGGCTTCATAAAATCTTCAACTGCAGCACCTTCTCTAAGAAATTCAGGGTTCGAAACCACATCAAACTCCTCATTCGTTTTACTTGCAATTTTTTGGCTTACTTTATCAGCCGTACCCACCGGCACTGTACTTTTGTTTACAACTACGCGATAGCCGGGGTGTGCATTGAACAAGTCGCCAAGCTCGTCAGCCACATTCAGTACAAAACTTAAGTCAGCCTGCCCATCGGCTCCGGGAGGTGTTGGCAGACAAAGAAATACAACTTCAGCTGTCTTAAAAGCCTCTGCAAGGTTCGTTGTAAAGGAAAGACGTTTTTCGCGAATAGCGCGATCGAACACCCGGTTCAGACCGGGTTCATAAATAGGCACCACCCCATTTCGCATCTGTTCAACTTTCTTTTCATCAATATCCACACATGTTACATCGTTACCGCTGTCGGCAAAACACGTTCCACTTACCAGGCCAACGTAGCCCGTACCAATAACTGCAATTTTCATATTATAAACGCTCTATTTTTTTGATTTCGAGTTTAAGGGTACCCGCTGGTACTTTAACGGTCACAACGTCTCCAACCTCTTTGCCGAGAATGCCCTGCCCGATGGGTGAATCCACTGAAATTTTTCCTTCTTTAAAATCAGCTTCATCTTTGGATACCAGCGTATACTTCATCTCCTTATCGGTGTTATGGTTTAAAATCGTAACTGTAGATAACAAATACGCCTTCGTATCATCAATATTCTTATCATCTATAATACTGGAGGTGGCAAGTGTATTTTCCAATTCTGCAATACGGGTCTCTAAATGACCTTGTGCTTCTTTGGCCGCGTCGTATTCTGCATTTTCACTCAGATCACCTTTCGCTCTGGCTTCCGCTATCTCTTCTGCGATCTCTTTACGCCCGCGGGTTTTTAAATCTCTCAGTTCTTTTTCAAGTTTTTCGAAACCTTCTTTCGATAAATAATTTTTCTTCATACGTGTTCTGTTTGTGGATTTTTTCTCAGATTTGTTCAAATAAAAAAGCAGTTATAAAAAAACTGCTTATAGATTTTTCTAAATTTTTTCAGAGTACAAAAATAGGACCTTCAACGCTGTTTACCAACCACAATTTTGCCGTTATTGATCCTTATAACCGAATATCAGGCTTACATTTTTTTTCTGAACTTATTTTGGATTGTTTGCAAATGAACATATCGCCTGTACCTGTTCAATTCACTTTGTATCTTCTTGATCGGATTAATCTCAATGAAGGATAGTTCAACAATTGAAAAAACGGTCAACCCGCCAAATTCTTAAAGATAACCTGTGCAGGTCCTCCCCGCTGTCTGACTCATTTATAGTTTGGCTCCACAACATCCGGAGTCTCCACAATGTAGGAGCTGCATTTCGTAATGCAGATGCCTTCGGTGTTCACATGGTTTACCTCTCAGGTTACACACCCACTCCGCCACGGCCGGAAATCACAAAAACAGCAATCGGCGCTGAGGAACACGTTTCCTGGCGAAGCATTGATGATCCGGGCCTTGAACTGCAGCGCCTCAAAACCAACAATTACACTATTGCGGGCCTCGAGCAGACCGACAAAAGTGTTATGCTGAGTGATTATCAGCCAAAAACAAACCAAATGTGCCTGCTGCTTGGGAATGAAGTAACAGGTATTGATTCCGAGCTCCTGCCCTGGCTTGATGATGCCGTAGAGATCCCTCAGTTTGGAATAAAACACTCGCTGAATGTGTCAGTTGCCTGTGGTATAGCACTTTACGCATTTTGTGATAAAATTGACCCGGTAACTAAATCATAAACTTCTGCGTTCAAATTGGTAAATTTGCCGAACAGACGTTATTTTCGGCGCCTTATTGAAATGAAATCTACTTATGTCTACACGTACACTAATAACATCAGCTCTGCCATACGCAAACGGGCCCATTCACCTTGGGCACCTTGCAGGAGCATACCTGCCTTCCGACCTGTACACCCGGTTTCTTCGCCTGAAAGATGAGGATGTGCTGCATATTTGCGGTTCGGATGAACATGGAGTTCCCATTACGATCGCTGCAGAAAAAGAGGGAGTTACTCCCCAGCAGGTTGTAGACAAATTTCATGCCCGCAACCGCGACATATTTGAAAAGTTCGGCATTGATTTTGACTATTACGGCCGAACGTCTTCAGAAACCCATAAAAAAACCTCTCAGGATTTTTTCACGAACCTGCACGACCAGGGAGTTTTCAACAAAAAAACCGAAGAGCAGCTATATGATGAAGATGCCAATATGTTTCTGCCCGATCGCTATGTAAAAGGAACCTGTCCTGTATGCGGGCATCCGGAGGCTTACGGCGACCAGTGCGAAAAGTGCGGCTCCTCGCTGTCACCAACGGAATTAATTGATCCTGTAAGTTCTATCACAGGAAATAAACCCATCACCAAAAAAACTGAACACTGGTATCTTCCGCTCGGCAATTACCAGCAGTGGCTGGAAGAGTGGATCGGTTCACGCGATAACTGGAAGCCGAATGTTGTGGGGCAGTGTAAAAGCTGGCTCAACAGCGGACTAAGCGACCGGGCTGTAACCCGCGATCTTTCGTGGGGTGTTCCCGTGCCGCTGTCCGATGCCAAAGGTAAAGTACTGTACGTATGGTTTGATGCCCCGATCGGCTACATCTCCGCAACCAAGGAGTGGGCGAAAAAGAAAGGACAACCCGATCTGTGGAAAACTTACTGGCAGGATGAGGATACCCGGCTCATTCACTTTATCGGAAAAGATAATATCGTTTTTCACTGCATCATGTTTCCTGCCATGCTTAAGCAACATGGCAAATTTGTTCTGCCTGAGAACGTGCCGGCAAATGAATTTTTGAACCTTGAAGGCAAAAAACTATCTACCTCCAAAGGGTGGGCGGTATGGCTGGATGAGTATATGGAAGATTTTGAGCCCGATCTGCTTCGGTACGTTCTGGGAACGACACTGCCGGAAACCAAAGACTCAGATTTTTCCTGGAAAGATTTCCAGGCCCGAATCAACAGTGAGCTGGCCGATATCCTCGGAAATTTTGTTTACCGAACCACAAGCTTCACCCAGCGCTTTTTTAACGGAGAAGTTCCCACACCGGACAACCTGGGCGAAAAAGATAAGGAAGCGCTCGCCGAAATCGGCCGGCAAAAAGAGAAGATCAACACGGCCTATGAAAGTTTTCGATTCCGGGAGGCCATTGCTGAAACCATGAATCTTGCACGCATAGGAAACCGCTACTTTACGGAAACCGAACCCTGGAAAACCCGGAAAGAACATCCGCAGGAATGTGCCAATACTCTCTATGTATGCACACAAATTTGCGGAGCTCTGAGCCTTTTGTTTCAGCCTGTAATGCCACGTAAAATGTACACCTTGCGGGAACAGATGGGAATCCCTCACACTACGGGATGGGACCAGATAACCGATCACCTTGTACCGGCCGGACATCTTGTGGAAGAGCAGGAAATTCTTTTTCAGAAAATTGAAGATGAAGCAGTTGAGGAACAGATCAGGATTCTTAAAGACAGAGCCGGGAACACCGAAGAAAAAGAATCATCATTTCCTCCGCTGAAAAATACAGCTACATTTGATGATTTTATGTCACTCGACCTGCGGGCCGGCAGGATTGTGGAAGCCACAAAAGTGAAAAAGTCTAAAAAGCTAATACAAATCCTGGTTGATCTCGGATTTGAAAAACGGACGATACTGTCCGGTATCGCTGAATTTTATTCACCGGATGAAATTGTTGGCAGGTCGGTATGCGTGGTTGCAAACTTAGCCCCCAAAAAAATGATGGGAATTGAAAGCAATGGTATGATCCTTATGGCAGAAGATGCCGATAATAAACTACACTTTGTGGATACCGATGCTGAACCCGGCAGTCCTGTCACCTGATAAAACATTTATGGAAGTACAAGAAATTACCCACTCACCCGGTGTAACATTGCAGGAGGGAGAAACATCATTTTGTTACTTCTGCAAAGATGCCGTCAAGGTTACTTGTGAAATATTTGACGATTACAATGATACGAAAGGCACGGTCCATTCTATGGAGATGGACGAACAGGGCTACTGGCATCTAAGCCTTGCTGAAAATCTGACCGGAAAATGGTACGGATATCGTATAAAACACACGGAAGAAATTGACAAGACCAACCCGTACCGGGGTTCGCTGTTTGCTGACCCATACAGCCGGCATGTTACGGTACGGAACCGGTACGATCAGCGTGCCAAATCGTACATCTTTCAAACAGACTTTAACTGGGAAGGTGACGAACACTGCTACCCGGACGATCCCCGGGATCTGGTCATTTACGAAACCCACCTGAAAGACCTGACCGCACACTCGTCAAGCAACGCGAAAGGCAATGGATTTTACAATAAATTTATCGATCTGAATCAAAAAGGCGGAATACAATGGCTGAAAGAACTGGGTGTAAACTGCGTTGAATTCTTACCGCTCCATAAATTTGCCGCAAAAGAACCTCCCTACGGTGAAGAAACAGATGAAGGGTTTTTTAATTCCTGGAATCCCTACGCAGAAAATTACTGGGGATACATGACTTCCTTCTTTTTTGCCCCTGAAAGTTCGTTTGCATCAGATAATGACGGCAAAATTCACGGCTACACGACGGCTGCCGTAGACGAATTTAAATCGGTGGTAAAAGAGCTCCATAAACACGGTATAACTGTTTTGATGGATGTTGTTTACAATCATACTTCATTGTTCGACCTGAACCCATGCACACACCTCTGTCCGCATACCTACCTTCGTTATAATGACAAGGGAAAGCTAATGAACCGCAGCGGAACGGGAAACGAATTCAAATCAGAAGAACCCATTTCGCGGAAACTGATTATCGACTCCCTGAAATATTGGATTGAAGAGTATCATATAGACGGCTTTCGTTTCGATCTTGCCGCACTACTCGACCTGGAAACCTGGCAGGTAATTCGTGCAGAAATGCACGCCGTTGATCCCGGCATTGTTCTAATTGCAGAACCCTGGGGCGGGCACTACGCACCGGCTAAGTTTTCTGAAAACGACTGGGCGTCCTGGAACGACCGTATCCGAAACAGTATAAAGGGATCAGACCCGCTCCACGACCGCGGGTTTATATTTTCTGAGTGGCAGCACGAAACCAGTCGCGGACGGCTTGAAAATATTATTCGCGGCACGCTCACCGGTGCTGAAGGCGGCCTGTTTGAAACATCGGCCCATAGTGTAAATTACCTCGAAAGCCACGACGGTTATACACTTGCTGATTTTATCCGGATCGGTCTGGATCCGCAGATCCAGGATCAAAAGATTGAGAACACTCTGGAGTTCAGCACTTTAAACGAACAGCAGCTTGCGCATTGTAAACTTGCCGCATTAACGCTTTTTTCTGCACAGGGTATTACCATGATTCATTCGGGTCAGGAACTGGGCCGTGCCAAAATTATTGAAGACTCGGGCGTAGAAGATCCGGATATTGGCAAAATGGATCATAACAGCTATCAAAAAGATAACGCAACCAACTGGATCAATTTTGATCTTCAGAAACGTAACAAAGATCTTTACAACTACTACCGCGGACTGATAAAGATACGCCTTGGTTCTCCCGCTCTCCGGAAAGCTCAGCCGGAAGAGATCTGTTTTGATCATTTCGATAATCCGCTGATGCTTTCATTTTATATTAGCGGTCAGTCTGCTGGTGATATGTACGATTATTACATTATTTTAAACGCTAACTGGTCGGACAGTATCTCCCATCATCTGCCCAAAGGATCGTGGGAAATGATTGCAAATAATGAGATTGCATCCTCGCAGGCAATTGATATCTTAAGCGAGGCGATAAAAGTGCCTGCAAAAAGCGGCGTCATTCTTCGAAAGATACGCCATTAAACTACTTTACCTGTAACCATATACCGGAGGATACTTGGCTGAACCATCTACATCCACTCGCGGAAACTGGGATTCGAAACTGGGTTTCATACTGGCTGCTGCAGGGTCTGCTGTTGGCCTTGGCAATATCTGGCGCTTCCCCACCGAGGCGGCCTCAAACGGAGGCGCGGCTTTTCTGCTTATCTATCTTGCCTGCTGTTTTTTAATTGGTTTTCCCGTCATGATCGCAGAAATGTCTATCGGAAGAAGCTCTAAAAAAAACCCGGTTGGCGCCTTCAGGGCACTTAGCACAAACAAATTTTTTCCTTTGGTTGGTATCTGGGGCGTTCTTTGTGGTGTGATGATCCTCTCTTTTTACACAGTTATTGCGGGATGGACGTTCAGTCATGTATTTGTTGAAATTTTTGTACATGCAGGAATGGATCAAACCGCGGCTTTTCTTGCTGATTTTGATAACGGTTACGTAAACGCAGTGTTTGCCATCCTTTTTATGATATGTACTATTGGAATTATACGCGGAGGGGTTAGCCAGGGTATAGAGCGGGCCACAAAATTCATGATGCCTCTTTTAATTATCATCCTCATTATCATGACGGTTTACGTGGTTTTTCAGCCGGGAGCGGATGAGGGACTTGCCATTTACCTCTACCCTGACTTTTCGCTGGTTGATATGGATTTAATTCTGGCGGCAATGGGCCAGGCTTTCTTTTCACTTTCACTCGGGATGGGAGCCATTATCACCTATGGTTCGTATTTAAGTAAAAAAGAGAACATCGTGGAAGCAGCAGGATTTGTAACGCTTGCTGATGTTGGAATTGCGTTCCTTGCCGGCCTTTTAATTTTACCCACTGTTTATATGGCACAGGCTGAAGGGGTTGAAATTTTTAACGACGCCGGAGAGCTGCTTGCGGGACCCGCCCTGATTTTTCAGTTACTACCCGAACTTTTTGCTCAAATGGGGGGTATAACCGGTTTACTGTTTGGTGTGCTTTTTTTCGCCCTGTTAAGTATTGCCGCCCTCACATCTACAATTTCCCTGCTTGAAGTTCCCGTATCCTATGTAATTGACGAACATAAATTACCCAGGAAAAAAGCCGCACTTTATGTTGGACTGGGAATTCTGCTTATATCACTAATCATCTCGTTCAACACCATACTTATAGATCATATCGACTATGTTTTCAGTGTTATCGGATTACCACTCGGAGGGTTATTAATCTGCCTGTTCCTCGGATATTTCTGGAAAACTGAAAATGCAATTGAGGAAATTCAACACGGATTTGCCGGCATTAAAGGCTCTGTATTTGCTTCGGTATGGTCGTTTTTCGTTAAATTTTTCTGTCCAGTAATTATACTTATCATATTAATCCGAACAATCTTTTAGTAAGTAGGTTTTCGGGATATTAATTTTCCGTACATCCGAACAAAAACTGTTGTTTGTTATCAATAGACAACTGCAGTATTTTTGGGCAAAATTTATAATAATTAGCTTTATGGCAAAAATCAGCACATCCGATTTCAGAAACGGAATCAACATCATCCAGGATGGTGAAATCTATACAATTGTTGAATTTCAGCATGTAAAACCAGGTAAAGGCCCCGCTTTCGTGCGCACTAAGCTTAAAGGGGTTGTGAATGAAAAAAATATCGAAAAAACTTTTCGGGCAGGTGAAAATGTAGAATCCGTTCGTGTTGAACGGCAGCCCTACCAGTTTCTCTATCTGGATGGGAATATGTTCTTTTTTATGCACCAGGAAACGTACGAACAAATTCCGCTCGAAGCCGCACGGGTGAACAAGCAAGAGTATATCTCTGACGGTATGATCTGCACACTGGTGATTGATGTGGAAAACGATACCATTCTCTACGCGGAACCGCCGGATCATATTGAAGCAGAAGTTACACAAACTGATCCCGGCCTGAAGGGAGATACCGCCCAGGGAGGCAGTAAACCCGCCACCATTTCCGGCGGTGCTGTGGTACAAGTTCCCCTGTTTATTAATGAAGGGGAAAAAATCAGGGTGGATACCCGCTCAGGTGAATACCTGGAACGAGCCAAATCTTAACCAATCGATACCCAAACACATTATGGATTTAAAATTAGTTAAAAACCTGCTTGACCTCATTTCTGATAGTGACGTAAATGAAGTATCAATTGAAGAGGGTGATTTTAAGCTAAAGGTGAAAAAACAATCTGACTCCCCAGCACCACAAATGCAGTATCAAATTCCGGCTCAGCAGCCGTCAGCTCCTGCCCAAGCCGCCAATACACAGGTTCCCCCGTCTGCCGGTTCACAAGAAGGTGGCCAAAGCTCTTCGGGCGGTGAATCACAACCCGATGGAGAAGTGGTGAATTCGCCAATAGTTGGCACCTTTTATGAATCTCCTTCGCCCGACTCTGATCCATTCGTGAAAGTTGGGGATACGGTTCAAAAAGGTGATACACTCTGTATCATCGAAGCCATGAAAATTATGAACGAAATAGATGCTGAATTCTCCGGAACGGTTGAAAAAGTGATTGTGAAAGATGGACAGCCTGTCGAATTCGATCAACCGCTATTTGTTATTAAAAAAGCGTAATTCATCCACATGTTTAAGAAAATACTGGTAGCCAACCGGGGGGAAATTGCCCTTCGCATCATCCGAACATGCAAAGAAATGGGTATCAAAACTGTGGCAGTTTACTCCACGGCAGACGAAGATTCTCTCCACGTGAAGTTTGCGGATGAGGCCGTCTGTATTGGCCCGCCTCCAAGCAAAGAGAGTTATTTAAAAATACCGTCAATTCTTGCCGCAGCAGAAATAACCAACGCTGAAGCCATTCATCCCGGATACGGATTTTTGTCTGAAAATGCTGAATTCAGCCGCATTTGCGCTGAACATGAATTGAAATTCATTGGCCCCTCTCCGGAAATGATTTCTAAGATGGGTGACAAAGCCACAGCTAAGGCTACCATGATTGAAAGCGGCGTTCCTGTTGTACCAGGATCGGACGGCGTGGTGAACACCTATGAAGATGCAAAGAAAGTTGCCGACGAAATCGGGTATCCGCTGATGATTAAAGCCAGTGCCGGTGGCGGTGGCCGTGGCATGCGTGTGGTAGAAAGTGAGGTTAAATTCAAACAATCGTTTGAAACCTGCCGGAATGAGGCATCTACTGTATTCAGTAATCCCGACGTTTACATTGAAAAGTTTGTATCCAATCCCCGTCACATCGAAATTCAGATACTTGGGGATCAGCACGGCAATGTTATCCACCTGGGTGAACGGGAATGCTCCCTGCAAAGGCGCCACCAGAAAATGCTGGAGGAGGCCCCGTCTCCCATCGCTACTCCGGAACTTCGTAAGAGGATGGGAGATGCTGCTGTTAAGGCGGGCGAGGCTATAAACTATGAAGGTGCAGGTACAATCGAATTTTTGGTTGATGATGACTTCAACTTCTACTTTATGGAGATGAACACCCGTATACAGGTTGAACATCCCGTAACAGAAGAGGTGACCTATGTTGACCTCGTGAAAGAACAAATACGGGTAGCAGCGGGTGAAAAAATTGAAAAATTGCCCTTAAAAATACGAGGGCACGCCATTGAATGCCGAATTAATGCAGAAGACCCTGCATTTAATTTCCGCCCAACAGCCGGTACCGCTACCGCCTTCAATATTCCCGGCGGCCACAGTACACGAGTGGATACACACGCTTATGCGGGATATAAGATCCCGCCTCACTACGATTCCATGATTGCTAAACTCATTGTGAGTGCACCCACACGGGAAGAAGCAATAAAACGAATGCGCCGGGCTCTGCAGGAGTTTATAGTGGAAGGTATTAAAACAACCATTCCCTACCACCTGCAGCTCATGGATGATGAAGGATTTCAAACAGGTAATTTCAATACCAAATACCTCGAAAACAATTTCAAATTTAACCCCGAAAACGTTCAATAACGGAGCGCCATGAACATACCAGACGATCTGAAATACACACAAGAACATGAATGGGTACGCGATAACGGTGACGGAACTATTACCGTTGGAATTACAGATTTTGCCCAGGGAGAACTGGGAGATATTGTTTTTGTTGAACTGGAGCCTGAAGGATTTGAATTCGATAAAGACGATGTTTTTGGCACGGTAGAAGCCGTAAAAACAGTTTCAGAACTGTTTGCCCCGGTTGGCGGGGAAATAATTGAAATTAATGAAGAGCTTGAAGACGATCCTGAGCTTGTGAACAGTGATCCCTACAAGAGTGGCTGGATGGCAAATATTAAAGTAGCTGACGCTGCCGAGCTGGACGATCTGCTTTCTGCGGAAGACTATCAGGACGTGATTGACTAACGACTACAAATTTTATAAATGAATTCACAACCGGATGACTGGATCCTGATACTTGATTTTGGCTCACAATACACCCAGCTGATTGCACGGCGGGTTCGGGAGTTAAATGTATACTGCGAAATCCATCCCTACAATACGAAAACCACATCGTTTGATAAACACCCTCCAAAAGGCATTATCCTGTCCGGTGGCCCCAGCAGTGTCTATGACGATAATGCTCCTGAGCTTAACCTGCACTGGCTGGATCTGGAAGTGCCGGTTTTAGGTATCTGTTATGGGTTGCAATCCCTGGCTCATGCCATTAACCCGGGTTCTGTTGAAAAAGCAGAAAAACGTGAATTCGGCCGGGCAACACTGATTGTAGATGATTCAGCCGACCTGCTTCAAGATATTGAGGAGCAAACGACCGTATGGATGAGCCATGGAGATCATATTAACGATCTTCCCTCGTCTTACAAACCCATTGCCCACACATCAAACGCTCCGGTAGCGGCAGTTCGCCACGCTGAGAAACAAATATATGGAGTACAATTCCATCCGGAAGTAGTTCACACAGAGGAAGGCTGGAAAATATTCAGAAATTTTGTAGAACGTATCTGTGGCTGCAAACGCACCTGGACAGCCGCCTCATTTATAGATACTCAAATCCTGTCCATACGCAACCAGGTTGGTAGCGAGAATGTACTATGCGCGCTCTCAGGCGGAGTGGATTCCACCGTTGTTGCTACATTGCTTCATAAAGCAATTGGTGATCAACTACAGTGCGTATTTGTTGATAACGGCCTGCTTCGAAAGAATGAATTTACGGACGTCCTTGAGACATACCGCGAGCATCTTCATTTGCCTGTAAAAGGTGTAGATGCTTCAGAAGAGTTTTTAAACAACCTCAAAGGTATTACAGATCCCGAGGAGAAGCGCAAAATTATCGGGAATACCTTTATTGATCTGTTCGACAGGGAAGTTGTAGATCAGCAGGCATACAAATTTTTAGCCCAGGGCACTTTATACCCCGATGTAATTGAAAGCGTATCATTTAAAGGGCCATCAGCCACCATTAAATCCCACCATAATGTTGGCGGACTTCCCGATAAAATGAATCTTGAACTGGTTGAACCGGTGCGTGAACTTTTTAAAGATGAGGTTCGGAATGTGGGTCGGGAGCTCGGTATACCGGAATCGTTCATAGGCCGGCACCCGTTCCCGGGACCGGGGCTCGGTATACGAATTCTGGGAGAAATCACGCCGGAACGGCTTCGTCTGCTTCGGGAAGCAGACGCAATTTTCATAAATGCACTGCGCGAAGATGATCTCTATGATGAAGTCTGGCAGGCTCTTACAGTGCTTTTGCCCATTCAGTCGGTTGGAGTGATGGGTGATGAGCGAACCTATGAATTCACCGTTGCCCTGCGGGCTGTTACCAGCCGGGATGGAATGACGGCAGACTGGGCACACCTTCCCTATGAATTTCTTTCGGACGTGAGTAACCGCATAATCAATGAAGTAAAAGGGATTAACCGGGTCGTGTACGATGTGAGTTCCAAACCTCCGTCTACAATTGAATGGGAATAGAAGTCTGCAATACCGACATCATTATTTTGGAAAATAGAAGAACTTTCCCACCCAACTTAAGTATAGTGTTATACTATGCGAAGTTGTCAGGGAAATATTTTTGAGCAACTTTGATTCGAATTCATCACCATTCACCACCAAGATACATGGACGTATGAAACGTTTCCTTACCTGTTTTACGATAAGCACAGCTCTGTTTTTGATAATCCCGTTACTGGCTCTAAGCCAGGATTTTGATGAGGCCATGGAGCTGTATGAAAACCAGCAGTATGAGCAAGCCGCGTCAATCTTTTCGGAACTAAACGATTCCCGCTCCATTCTGTTTGCCGGGAAAAGTTATTTCGATATGCAGCAATACACGAGGGCAAATCAATACCTGAGTCGGGCCATACAGGAAAGTTCCGAATTAGCATACAGGCAGGAAGCACTCTACACACTTGCACTGTCTCATTTTGGTATGAAGAGCTACACCAAAAGCCTCGACCTGCTTCATGAACTTATAGTCTCGGATGAACGCGGCCGTGCAAGAGTTGATGCACAACGTTTTTTCAGGGAATTGCTACAATATCTAACGTTTGAACAACGAATGAAAGCCATCCAGGCCACAGACTACAACCCGGTGGCACGTCAACTGGCTGAATCTGCTTATGATATTGAAAACGATAGCAACTATGAAGCACTGGTCTCTGCATTTCTGGAACGAATCATTAACAGTGACGAAAGACAAGATACTGCACAGGAGCTGGTTCGCCCGTCACGTCTTACCGATATTAACACAGATTCATTTACGCCTCTTGCCCCACCCGAGGGACTGGTGTATAATCTGGGAGTAGTTCTTCCAGCTAATGAAGAGCAGAGCAATGATTTACTGGTGCCCCGCAATCTTTATTACGGTATTACGATGGCTGCTGATGACTTCAACAGCCGATTCCCTAACAAAAAGGTTGCACTGAAATTCCGTAACACACATCAAAATGCCGATTCTACAGCAATGGCTTTTCATGATGTTGTATGGAATGGGTACGCTGATGCGGTTATCGGGCCCCTCTTTTCGGAAAGTGCCGAACGAATGGCCGGCCTTGCAGAAAATTACAGAATACCTATGATTGCCCCCCTTGCAAATTCAGATGAAATCAATCTGGACTATAATTACACATTTCAGATGAACCCTACATTTGAGGTTCACGGCCGTATGATGGCCCGCCACGCAGTTCAGGAACTCGGCCTGGATACACTTGCCGTGATTGGCCAGGAAGATGCGCTGGGAACAGCTTCTGCACGCAGTTTCCGCCAGGAAGCCGAACGACTTGGAGCCTTCATCTCCTATTATTATGAAGAAGATTTTTCAGAAAGCGGGTACGATCTCACAGAATTTACTGAAGTATTCACATCTGATGTAGCCGAACAAGATTCGATGAACTACATTCCAACACAGGGAATCTACGCACCCTTCACCGGACAAGCCGCAAATACACTCGTGAACCTTTTAATGACTGATCTTGAAGTACTTGGAAGTGATATGGTTGTGATGGGTTCTGAAGAGTGGGAAGAAGCCAATCTTTCGGGCTGGCAAAACAGAAATTTCGAAATCTACTACTCACAGGTTTTTGGAGGAGCCGCTGATACATCAGACATCGAGAATTTTGAAACTGATTTCGAGAATCGATTTGGCATTGAAGCCGATAACTTTTCTAAACTGGGATATGATATCGCTACCTATATATTGAACAGCCTGGATGAAGCCGGGAACCCGGATTTGTTGCAACATGCACTTCGGCACCGTGCCCCCCTTGACGGGCTCTCCATTCAAATAGATATGAATGGAAAACGAATAAACCAGCATGTTTACATTCGCCCGTTAACTGATCCGGCAATTGAACGGGTATCAAACCGCTGATTTCTGAGGGGGTACATGTTGCTCCCGCTGTAAAGTGATGAATCACTTACAACCAGCAACTCCTGACTTACGAACTGGTACATCCGGTCAAGAGGTTCATGTAATTATCAGGTTTAAGACGCCCTTTTCGTGTGTATTCGTTTATTTACCTTCAGCCATGAGATCCTTTTGCTTCTACTACTGATTTTCAACCTCTGAAGCTTCCTGTTGTTCAAGCTCACGCTTTATCCGGTATTGTTCCTGTATCCAGCGCCGCCAGTTTTGGCTCGATTCCCTGTGCTTTTCAAAGGTTTCATTAAATTCATGAGAGCCCTCCGGTGTAGCCACCATAAAAAGGTAATCGTGTTCTTCGGGTTGAAGCACTGCACGGATTGACATTTTATCGGGATTTGTGATGGGGCCCGGCGGAAGCCCGCGATAAAGATATGTGTTATACGGATGATCATAGGTATAGTCCTGGTACAATAACCGGCGGCGTTCTCCAAGCGCATAAAGTACCGTTGGATCTGCCTGAAGCATCATGCCGCGATTGAGCCGGTTCTGGTAGAGGCCGCTGATGCGTTCCTTCTCGGCTGCATCCCTGGCCTCCCATTCAACTATTGAAGCCAGGGTTACAATCTCATTCAGCGAATACCGACTCTGTTCAATTTCCTCGCTGTAGTCATTTATAATTTCCTGTTCGAACTCTCTGTAAACACGCCTGACAACCTGCTCGGGTGAGCTTGTCCAGTACATCTGATATGTATTGGGCAGCATTCGTGAAAACAACTGCTCCCCGGAGAGATTAAGCTCAACGGCAATAGTACTGCTATCGGTAAATTGTTCTGCAAAAGCTGCAGAATCGGCCTGTAACTGAAACGCCAGCCGTTGAGAAAGAATGCCCGGTTCAATGCCACTGTGAATGACCACATTACCCGGGTCCTGGATCCCACGGGCCAATTTAGAAAGCAACTCGTTATATGAGATGGCTTCACCAAGTTCATATCTTCCCGGCCGATAGGTACGCCAGCCGTGTACCCGGGCCGCCCATCTGAGTATATCCGGATCAAACCGGATACTCTTCGACTCAAACTCCGCGATCAATTCATCAACACCTGAGGTTTGCTCGATAATCAACACGATTGGTTGCTCTGCGGTTACAGCACTATCTCCGTATAGTCTGTTGTACCTCGAGGTAAAAACAAGTAGTGTAACTGCTAAACATAAGAGAATTGCGGCAAAGAATTCCCTGAATGTGGGATACATCATGTTACAAATTCATTCTGTTAAAGGGTGCCAAAGATAGTAAATCAAAAGAAAAATTGTTCACAACCTCTTTGGGTAATCAAATTTTACCGGGTAATAATTAGGCTAAAACTTTTAGGATTTACAGGAAATCTTAGGGCCAACGTGTTTTGGACGTCATTATGCTGTCCAAAAAGAGAGTGGTATTGCTGAAATTCAAACCCGTTCTTGAGTTTTAAAACCGGGTTTTAAAAAAGCCTATCATATTCAGTATATGATTATTCAGTTCAAGATCTATCAGATGGGCACCTTTCCGGATATCGTCGCGGGGTACACTTTCAGCAAACTTTTTATCTTTTAGTTTTTTGGTTACTGATTTAACTTTCATGTCATCAAACCCGTTGGGTCTCATCAGTGCCACGGCATTCATAAAACCGCTCAGTTCGTCGCATGCGAATAGGTATCGTTCAATTTCACTTTCAGGCTCGCGACCTGTTCGTTCAGGTGCATGTGCTTCAATAGCACGGATTATGGATTTATCAATCTCTTTTTCAGGAAGTATTTCCTCTACGGCTTTTTTAGGATGCTCATCCGGGTATTTCTCCCAATCAAGATCGTGCAATAAACCGGCAGCCCACCAATTTTCGGTAATTTCAGAGGATTTCTGAAGTAATCCGGCATACCCTTCCATAGCAGCAGCTACCATTTCGCTGTGCTGGCGAAGGTTTTCATTCTTGATGTATGAGTGTAATAACTCCCGTAACTCTTTGCGACTGATACCCATTCCGGTTTTATTTTATTTCTTTAAGTGTATTTTGTGCGATGTTCCGGTTGTACTCGAAACTAAAACTGCGATAGTTAATAGCATCAACAATAGTTCCAATAAAACAGAACCCGGCTGTAAAAAAGTAAAGTATACCGAGGCCAACTTGCCCAACAAACAGGCGGTGAATTCCGGCAGCACCGACCATCCCTAATAACGCCAGCAGCATAAAAATGACCGGATCTTTCCGCCGGGCCCTGTAGATAGTTTTAAAAAGATCCAGCTCTTCTTCGTTCAGATCCTGGATAGCCCGGGCTATGTATTGTAATTCCTCACCTTCAAGTTCGGGAAAATGTTTTAGCGCGTGTTTTATCATAAGGTTTGTATCTTACGGTTTCTTTGACAAATACGATATATTCTATGCAGAATGATTCCAACGCCAGGTATTCCCAAAGGGTGCATTTGCAGCGATGCCAGTAGTTCACCCCGCATTAACAAAGCAACCGAACGGCCAAATCCCTCCCCGGGGCAAAAGACAATACCTATCCGTTCGAATATGCAGAGGGTGGGCAGATCGGCATAAGGATTAATGAACACCATAGCAACAAGCGCCAAAACCAGGAAAACCCATTCGGAATGTAAATCCGTATAATATCGGAATGATTTTCGTCTCTTCACGGTATCATTATTAAAGCCTGAATGTTTTCAAAACATACTAAATGCATCATTCACTTAAGTCATCAGATTAATGTACAACACTCTACGCATGATTTTAAAATATGTTTTCGTTTCTCTGACAATCACTTTGTTTCTGGTTCCCGCGGCGATTGCCCAGGAGTCGATTCCCGATTCTCTCAGGGCTGAACTGGAACCTGTAGTTATTGAAGCCGCCTACTCCCCGATCTCCATTGGTACAGCAACGATGTCTCTCAGTTACCGGCTCCGATCGGGTGCAGACCTTGCTTCACGCCCTGCAGAAACAATGGACGATCTCACCTTTACCTTGCCGGGAGTAAATATCAGTAACCGTGAAAACTATGCTCTTGGTGAGCGAATGACTATACGTGGCCTTGGCTGGAGATCACAATTTGGTGTACGCGGTGTGCAGGTTATCTATGATGATTTGCCATTAACCGTAGCCGATGGCCAAACAATTATGAATATGATTGACCCGTCGATGGTGAGGCGTGTAGAGTTACTTCGCGGACCATCGGCAACATTCTGGGGCAACTCAAGTGGTGGTGTTCTGCATCTTTCAAGTGAACCTGACCGGGATGCTCCTTTGTTGCAGTACCGCGGGTACGGCGGAAGTTTTGAGACGTTAAAACAGGAACTGCGCTGGAACTACAGCACGCCGGACACTCGTGTATTTGGGTATGGCTCGTTTTTTGAAACCAACGGATATCGCAATCACAGCGCGGCAAGGCTTTTTCGGGGAAGTCTCGGAGCTGAACAGAAACTCTCTGAAAATGGTCGTTTAATGCTAAATATGAACTACACGTCGATGCCGAAAGCTCAACATCCTGGCGCACTCACGGAGTCGATGCTTGAGGAATCTCCGCAAGCAGCCCGCGAGAACTTTCAAAATTCCAGTGCCGGTAAACAATTCGATCAGGCTATGGCCGGTCTATCCTACCTTCACACATTTGAATCCGGAACCCTTGAGCTTTCAGGTCATGGTACATACAGAGACCTGCAAAACCCTCTGCCATTCGGATACATTGGACTTGAACGGAATGCGGGCGGTGCACGTGCTACCTATTCCGCTACATCATTACCTTTTGAACTGGATTTTGGTGGTGAGTTTAAACTTCAAAATGATGACCGTTTTGAGACTGACAATGTAAATGGCGAACGCGGTACCGAAATCAGCGTTGAGCAGACTGAGACAGTAACTAATGGCGCTCTGTTTTTCAGAACAGCCGTTCCCCTTGCATCATCTTTCACGCTCAGTGGCGGACTGAGAGCCGACTGGATTGTATTTGAAGGGGACGATGGACTTGGTGACGACCTGGAGGGAGAACGTAATTTCTTTAGCCTCAACCCAAGCATCGGCATAAATTACGGTTTTTCAAATGCGCGAATATTCGCCAATTTCAGTACATCTTTTGAATCCCCAACAACTACAGAACTCGTAAACCGCCCCGGAGGCGGAAACGGGTTCAACCAGGATGTGAACCCTGAGCGTGCTATCAGTTTCGAAACTGGTGTGCGTGGAATAATCCCATCAATAAACGGAAAATTTGATGTAACTGTATACAGAATGCAGGTCCGCGACTTACTTCTGGGTTTTCAGACAGAACAGGATGGGCCAACATTTTTCAGGAATGAGGGTAAAACTGACCACTATGGAATTGAGGCTGCACTACAATTTTCACCGCATTCACTCCTCTCTATGGAGTTGATGACAAACGTCATGCGGGCAACATTTAATGGTGGAGATTTTGATGGAAATGATCTGCCGGGAGTGCCCTCTTTTCAAAGCGGGGCAATCCTTTCTTTTACTCCCGGTACGCAAGAGTTTACGCTTGATACCCGGTATACCGACCGGTACCCTGCAGACAGCGCCAATGAAAATCTCACCGAAAGCTATGTTGTAACAGACCTGAGGTGGATATCAAACGAGTTGTCGCTGGGAGGAAATACTACCATTCGTCCATTTGTAAACATCGGCAATGTTTTTGATGTACAATATGCCACGAGTGTGAACATTAATGCGTTTGGCGGATTTTTCTATGAACCAGGTTCCTCCCGGTCACTCCGTGCGGGTGTACAAATCAATTTTATGTAGTTCTCTAAACAGCAAGTTTTTGATTCCAATAGTCTCTCACGGTATCAGGCTTTAAATTTGCTATTCGGTACCCTGAGTTACTATAGACCTGAGTTCGATTCAAAATAATGGAAAACTCCTACAGAAGGTCAGAAAGGGCGGTTGTTTAGTAAATTCATATTCAATACGGTCATACCGCGCCTCGGCATGGTATCTCCTGTCCTATTGGGGATGAGAGATCCTGCATCTCCCGAGGGTTCCCTTTGGGAGAGGCGGTAAAATCGAATTACAATGAGTTTTGAATTCGAGGGGTAGAGGAAATAAGCATTCATTTAGAGTATGAATACGCATGTCCCGAATGCTCTTTCATTATTCTATCTGATTTTTATGTCTAACCCCGAAAAGTTTGGAGTTGGTTTTAATGGTTAAGTGGGGATTATGAGTAAGTAATTCAAGGACTTTTACCATATATTTTCCCTATGCCGGATTCAACAATTTCTCTTGAAATACCAATATTCAGCGCTGATGACGCCGTTGCTGCGGCCCGGTCCGGCGCCGACCGCCTGGAGCTTTGTGCTTCATATACCGAGGGAGGACTGACACCCGGAGCAGGTCTTTTGAATGTGGTTAAGCAACACGTAAATATTCCGGTATTTGTTATGCTGAGACCCGTGGGCGGCCACTTTAACTATTCAGAGCTTGATCTTGAGGTAATAGCCGAAGAACTGAAAGTGCTAAAATCTTCAGGTGCTGACGGCTTTGTTTTTGGGATACTGCGGTCGGATAAAGCCATAAACAAAAAGGCTTGTGAAAAACTTATAAACCTGGCAGGAGAGCTTCCGTGTACGTTCCACAGGGCATTTGATGAGGTCTCCGATCCTTTTAAAGCACTACAGGATATAAAGAAACTGGGATTCAAACGAATTTTAACGTCGGGTCAGCAGCCGGGTGTTGAGCAGGGAATCGATCTGATTACCGGCCTTTTAAATCGTGCAGGCGATGATATTATCATAATGCCCGGAGGAGATATGAAACCGGAATTAATAAAACCCCTTAATCAAAATGGCAGGCTGAAAGAGATTCATGCGAGCTGCCGAAAACGGGGCAAAACTAAAGACGAATCAGCCCAAAAGATAAGTATGATTGATGAAAATCTGGTTGGACTATTCAAAAAGGCAAGTGCGGATGTTAATCTTTCATGATAGAATGATTGCTCAATCATCACTTTCTTAAACGAAAAATTATAAAGAAAAAGGCTAAATAACGGAATCAGAAAAAATTGAATTTGAAGGAGCACTGGGTGAAACGCTCTCTTGCAGGATCAAAAACCAGAATCGGATGTTAAAGCCTGCGCGCTGTTCGCTCACTGTTTTACATGTTCAAAAAATTTGAAAGCAGTTGGCAATATTACCAAAGAACTCGCTTCCGGGGGAGTCGAAACACTGAGGTTCGAT
>JAWLEH010000011.1:54798-56624 GCA_041686215.1 Balneolaceae bacterium
CTGTTCGCTCACTGTTTTACATGTTCAAAAAATTTGAAAGCAGTTGGCAATATTACCAAAGAACTCGCTTCCGGGGGAGTCGAAACACTGAGGTTCGATTTTACGGGACTTGGTAAGAGTGATGGTGATTTTTCTGATACGAACTTAAGTTCCAATGTGTATGACCTCATTGCAGCTTATGAGTTTTTGAAGAGAGGGGGATCGGCACCCTCAATATTAATTGGCCACTCACTTGGCGGTGTGGCCATTCTGCAGGCAGCAAGCCGAATGGAGGCGGTAAAAGCTGTTGTTACAATCGGTGCGCCCTCAGATCCCGGCCATGGGGAGCACCATTTTGAATCAATAAAAGAGGAGATTGAACGCACGGGCGAAGCCGTAGTAAAGCTGGCCGGACGCCCATTTAAAGTAAAAAAACAGTTTCTGGATGATTTGGAAGGAGCTAAAATGGAACCACAGGAAATCTTGTAGGTACTTCACCAGTTTGGCCCTCTCCTCCTTAATTAAGCATCGACCAAAATCAGCCGATAATACACAATCAGATACTAAACTCATGTAAAACCATCATTTGTAACAAATCAACCCTTAATTACTCTTGTATACAGATATCAGAAAGAGAAAGAATGAGATTTCTGACTTTATACTGGTATTTAATTTCTTGAGTTTGGAGATAACGCGTTTGTCAGTTGGATTTAAAAATTTCAATACAGTCCGAGACTGTCCAAAAAGGGCGTCATCCCGCACTTTCCCGAGGGAATCACTCCGGGGGATGCGGGATCTCCTTTCGTTGATGTAGACGGGAGATGCCACGCTGAGGCGTGGCATGACGGTATGTAAAATATCTCTGTAATGCCACATCCTTTTTGGACAACCTCAGGCACTTTTAAATACAATGATGACCGGTAAACGCGTTGTAGATAAATTTCGGTTAAACGATCTGTGAGTAAGCTGTTAATATTATGCTAAAGCATATCTTCTTAATCATTGTTCTTATTTTCAGCTACCTGCTATGGGAGCAGCGCCCGGTGAGGTATGGTCCCGGAATTGTGGCTGACCAAAAGCCCAATGTTGAACGCATTGCCTTTCCCAATCCTATTGAAACGGATAATTACAGCATTACACCTCGTTTTGAAATTACCGGTACAGTGAGGGTTATCGCTAAAAACCGCTATTGGTTTGAAAAGATGCGTCATATTTCATCCGTTGATCTTCTCCTTTCCTGGGACCGAATGTCTGACGAAGATCTGCTCCGCCGAATGCTGGTTACAATTGACGACCGATCGTACCATGTACAAATGACAAAGCCACCATTCCAGCGCGGTAATATTCACCAACATCTGATTATGGCTCACACAATACCAGCCACAGATCGCATAGAAGAAAAGTTAAAGTCGATTCGGCGTGGCCAGCTAATTGAGTTCAGTGGCTACATAGTGGATATTGAAAACAAGATCGGAAATGAGTGGCTCTCACCTGTTCGCGACCAATGGCCGGCTCAACGCTCCTCTCAATGGATTTGGATAGAAAATCTGCAACTGGTTGATACCTGAGCCGCTACCGCTCATTGCTTTTCCCGCTATGATTAAATTCTCTAAAAAAATCACTTACCCAGGTCTCACATACGCTCTCTGATACACTTTTGAGATCAGAACTCATCTTTTAAACGATATATTTGCACAGGATATCGTTATTTTTCAGTGGTAACGATCATTAATATTGGTAATGAATTCTATTATCTGGCAATGAATTCTATCTTACATTATCCATACTTAGACGTCAAAAAGACCTTACACGCAGTGTATCCGGCTGACGTCTTCATGTATATGAGA
>JAWLEH010000209.1:0-3436 GCA_041686215.1 Balneolaceae bacterium
GCAAACATTATGGTCATGACAAACGGCATAAAATCAACACCGAGATTTGCAGCTGTGGACATTGCAAATGGGAAAACAAGTACAGCCGCTGCATTATTGGTGATCATTTCAGTCAGCACCCAGGTCAGAAGATATGTAATAATCAGAGCAACATAGGGTTGTTGTCCCGCAAAATCTAAAAAACCTCCTGCAAGGCTTGTTGCAATTCCCGTAATCTGGAGCGCATTGCCGATTCCAAGAGCTGCTGCAATTACAATCAGCACCTGCCAGTCAATACTCGATCGAGCCGTATCGGCACGTGTGCAGCCTGTAATAAGCATACTACCTGCTGCCAGGAAAGAGGCCTGGAACATCGAAAGCCAGCCCGCTGCCGCTACAGCCACCATCAGCACAAGGATACCCCATGCGATACTGCTTTTTTCATAATTCGGGGTCCCTTCCTTATCCAGGGTGCTGACCAGCAAAAAGTCATTCGATGATTTATACCTGTCAGAAAAATTTCGCGGGGCTTCCATCAGCAGGATATCCCCGGTTCGTAAAATAATATCCCCCACCTTTTTATTGATGCGTTCCCCGCCTCTGGAAACGGCCAGAATGACCGCTCCAAAATGGTTCCGAAACTCCCCCTCTTTCACAGACTTCCCTCTGAGGGGGTTTGACTGCGACACAACAGCCTCCACAAGGTGTCGGTCTCGCCGGGTTGATCCAAGCTTGAACACCTGCTCTGTGGCAGGCTCAAGCCCCTGGATATGATGCAGATCCACAATCGATTCCACCATCCCGGTGAAAATCAGGCGGTCATCCGCCTGGAGAAGCTCATCCGGCTCCACAGCAGCAAGAATGGCTCCGTTTCTGACAATTTCTGCAAGGAACAAATTGGGCAGGTGACGCAGGCCTGCGCTTTCAATCGTATTACCCACCAGCGGACTATCCTTGCGAACCATCATTTCTATGGTATACTCCCTGGTATTTTCAAAAGTAGAGAAAACAGATTTACTATCAGGAAGCCACTTTCTGCCAAAGATCAACAGATATAAAAAGCCGGTGACTGCAATGGGAATCCCAACGTAAGCGGGTTCAAAAATATTTAGATTTATACCCTCTTCCGAAATCAACAGGCCGTTTATAATCAAATTCGTACTTGTACCGATCAGCGTACATGTTCCTCCAAGGATTGCAGCGTAACTTAACGGAAGCATGATTTTGGATGCCGGAACACGGAATTTTCGGGTCCACTCCTGGAGAGCCGGAATAAATGAAGCAACGATTGGCGTGTTATTCAGAAATGCGCTCATCACCATCACCGGAGACACGATGCGGGCTTGTGTCTGCCATAAAACTTTAGGATTTCCCAGAAGCTTCTTTATGACAAACTGAATAGCACCCGTCTCTTTCATACCCGTCGCCACAACATACAGTGCAGCCACTGTAAGCATACCCTCATTCGAAAACCCAACCAAAGCCTCTTCTACAGGGATAATTCCGGATACAAAAATAATAGTAAGCCCACCCACAAACACCACATCCGGTGATATTTTGGCAAACACGAGCAGTGCAAGGCAGAGCCCGATCACCATCAGAACAAAAATGCCCTCAAATCCCATAGGTCAGCTTTGGAATAGTATAGTTGGGTTCAATATTAACCTTTAAGAGTAAGTCAAATATCTGAGTTGAGCAATGATGATGCAGTTCTGACGAACTGAAATGTCGAATATTAAACACTAAATGATGAATCTCGAAGGAGTATCTATTCATCATTCAGCGTTCGTTATTCATTATTCGAAATTAAAAAACCCAGACCTGACAGCATTTCCGCGCAGCCGGTGCTTTTTCGGTTCCGGCTCATTCGGGGCGGACTTCTGTCAGCGTCGGAGCATGGCTCCATAAACATGGCATGTCTGTTCAACCGGAATACAACAACCTATCCGCCAATTAGTTTCAAACCATAGCATTGTGCATTTTGATATAGACATGCTATGTTTCTATCAAAGCATGCTATCAAAGATTACCAACTCATAAACTTTCCAAAAAAACAGTATAATCCAATTTCCAAGTTGCCACAAAAATTGTGATGAAAAAAATGTTGAGGCTCAATCTCAAGCTAAGGAAAAACTATTTTTAAGCGCCCCCTTCTCTGCAAGTGTACTTGCGCAGTAGAGAGGGGACCGGGGGAGAGTTAGTTTGCGGCTGGGCAAAGCCCTAATCAAACCTGTCCAATTGTCGAATTATAACGATATCAATATCTTTATCAACGATTACCCTAAACTTGGGTTTCCAGCTTTTAAACTCGTCAGACGAGGATATACAGCTATTCATTCAGCCTTCCTTATTCATTATTCGATATTTGTCGAGCCTTCGACATTCGATGTTTAATATTCATTATTCGATATTCTGAGTTTTCGACTGTCGATTGTCCCGAAGAGATCTCCTGGTGGCTTTTAAACGACTGTCGAATTGTAACGGGTTCAATGCCATAATCAACGAACACCCTAAACCTGAGTTCCCAGCTATTTAACTCGTCAGACGAAAAAGACAATCGTCAGACGAGGGTACCTATTCGACATTCAGTGTTCGTTATTCATTATTCGATATTCTCAACTCCATACTCCTCAACATAATACCGGTACGCCTTTTCAAGTCCCTCCCGAAACAGAACTTGCGGTTCGTATCCAAGCAGACGCTGGGCTTTACTGATATCCGCCAGGGAGTGCTTTACATCTCCCGGGCGCGGGGGGCCGTAGAGGACGTCAATTGATTTACCGCTGACATCTTCCAGGATCTCAACCATCTCATTAAGGTTGGTTCGTTCATTACACGCAATGTTGTAGATCTGGTTTAACGCTTCAGTATTATCCGTGAACAGAGCTTTATCATTTGCTTGTACAGCGTTCGTGACATACGTAAAATCCCGGCTGTTTTTGCCGTCTCCGTTGATTGTTGGTGACGTACCATCAATATACGCCTTGCAAAATATGGGAATGACCGCGGCATACGGATTATCCGGATTTTGCCGGGTTCCAAAAATGTTGAAATAGCGAAGGCCCACAAAGTTCAGTCCGTAGGTGTTTGCAAATACATCTGCATACTGTTCAATGGAGACTTTGCTTACCGCATACGGACTGAGCGGCTTTCCAATGCGATCTTCAACCTTTGGCAGCTCCTTACTGTCGCCATAAGTACTGGAACTGCAGGCCAGGACAATTCTTTCCACTCCTTTCTCAACGGCTGCGTGCATCATGTTAACCGTCCCCAGAATATTCACTTCTGTGGTACGCATAGGGTTTTCAATGGAACGGGGCACCGAACCTAAAGCTGCCTGATGAGTGATTTTATCCATCCCTTCACACGCATCCAGGCAGGTTTTATAGTCGCAGATATCGCCCTTTATAAATTCAAACTTTGGGTGATTTTCAAACTCACGGATATTGTCGTAATA
>JAWLEH010000086.1:0-15017 GCA_041686215.1 Balneolaceae bacterium
ACCCAACGATCTGCTTATCTCTTTCACTATGTCCAAAGAACTACCCCATCAACAAAACATCAACCATCGTTTCCTTGACAGATTTACAATCTAAGGATTAATTCAGTTAATTACCAAATTAATACTAAATATTATTTACTTTTTTCTTCATCGGTTTCATCAGATGCATCTTTTTCAGACTCTGAAGATGTCTCTTTATCCGATTCGGCCGTTACCTTTTTATCTTCAGTATCTTCCTCTGTATTACCAGATTCCTCTACAACATCAGAGGTGTCTTCTGATGCGCTTTCTGTGGTTTTACTCTTACTTTCTTCTTTGTCATCAGCATTTTCCGCTGTTGCAGTTTCCTCTTCCCCTGAAGTTTCGGTTTCAACATCAGCTGGTGTAGGCTTGTTAGATTTTCCAGCACGTCTTGTGCGTTTTTTCTTAGCCGTTTTCGTCTCTGGCTGGTAATCACTGAAATCAACTAGTTCAATAAGTGCCATTTCAGCGCTGTCGCCCAGTCGAAAGCCCAGCTTAAGTACACGGGTGTAACCCCCTGGACGATCTCCAACAGCAGGGATCACTTCATCAAAAAGTTCTTTAACTGCATGCTTATTCTGCAACGAAGAGAATGCCTGGCGCCGTGTATGGCTGGTATCTTCTTTCGCCTTTGTAATTACAGGCTCAATATATCGGCGTAGCTCTTTAGCTTTCGCTACAGTTGTTCGAATTGATTTGTGTTCTATTAAACTGCAGGATAACGCCTTCATCGTTGCTTTTCGATGAGAGGTGTTTCTCCCAAGCTTTTTACCTTTAACTAAATGACGCATGACTTAAATATCCTTATTTAATTATCCAGAAATTTTGACACATCCATGCCAAATTCAAGGTTTTTCTCTTCTATAACTTCAACCAATTCAGACAGGGATTTCTTACCAAAGTTTCTAAACTTCAGAAGATCCTGCTCATCACGGGATACAAGCTCTGCAATCGTATTTATGTTTGCAGACTTCAAACAATTGTAGGCACGCACACTGAGGTTCAGATCTTCAATGCTTGTTTTAAGAAGGCTTGCAATTCTTTGTTTCTCAGCATCTACTTCTTCCTCTTCTTGTGTAAACGGCTCTTCTATTTTCTCAGTAATAAATTTCTCGATGTGCTCTTTCAGAATTTTACCGGCAATAGTAAGTGCTTCTTTCGCATTCAGCGAACCATCCGTTGTTACATTCATCACAAGCTTTTCGTAGTCGGTACGCTGACCAACACGAACATTTTCTACATCGAAATTCACAGACTTGATAGGAGTGAAAATTGCATCAATAGGCATCAACGCAACATCATCTTTAAATTCATCTTCCATCTCTTCTGCTGGAACGTAGCCCCGACCGCGGCCAATTCTCAATTCCATGTCAATCTGAACATCATCAGAAAGAGTCGCAATCAGCAATTCAGGATTCAATACTTCAAAATCAGCAGTTGCTTCGCCAATGTCAGCGGCGGTTAACCTGCCGGTTTCACTCTTGGTGAGATTAATCACACCACCGCTCTGTTCCACCTGCTTAAAGCGAACTTGTTTCAGGTTAAGAATGATTTCGTAGACATCTTCTTTCACGCCTTCAATGCTGGAATATTCATGATCTACACCGTTAATCTTTACAGCGGTGATGGCCAGCCCGGGCAAAGAAGAAAGAAGCACACGACGGAAGGAGTTACCAATTGTAACACCAAATCCTCGTTCAAGTGGCTGAAGTATAAAAGTTCCATAGTTATCGGAATCCTGTTCTACCTCCACAGATTCCGGCATTTGCAAACTATAGTTATTCATAAAATATTAGTTTAAGTCTGTTATAAAATTACTTGGAGTAGAGCTCGATGATCAACTGGACGTTGATATTTTCCGGAATCTCTTCTCGAACCGGGTCATTTAAGTATTTTCCCGTTTTTGACTTTTTATCAATTTCCAGCCATTTGTATCTACCCGGGGAACTGCTCTGAAGCGAGTCATTAATCAATTCCAGATCTCTTGACTTCGGACGAATTGTAATTACATCGCCAGGTTTCAAGTGATATGACGGAACATTAACAATTTGTCCATTCACAACAATATGTTTGTGACTAACAAACTGACGTGCCTGCCGCCGTGTACGTGCAAACCCGAGACGGTAAACTACGTTATCCAGACGGGCTTCCAGTATTTGAAGTAAAAGCTCACCTGTTACACCTTCTTTAGCGTTTGCTTTTTCATACACATTACGAAATTGCTTTTCGAGAAGTCCATATGTGTATTTGGCTTTTTGTTTCTCATCAAGCTGTATCGCATATTCAGATTTTCTTGAATAGCGATTACGTCCGTGCTGGCCGGGGCCGTAAGGCTTTCGTTCCAGCGCATTGCTTGGCCCGAAGATGGGCTCACGAAAACGGCGTGCAATTTTTTGTTTAGGTCCTCTGTATCTTGCCATTATCTTCTATTGTAAATTTTAAACTCTTCTTCGTTTTGGCGGGCGGCAACCATTATGCGGTATAGGTGTACGGTCTTTAATTGAAACAACTTCAAGCCCGCTGGTTGCAAGTGCACGTATAGCTGCTTCACGACCGGAACCGGGACCTTTAACAAATACTTCTACTTTTCTGAGTCCCATTTCATGCGCAGCAGATGCTGCTGTTTCGGCACTTACCTGAGCAGCATAAGGTGTATTTTTGCGAGAACCTTTGAAACCCTCTTTACCTGATGAAGACCAGGATAGTACGTTGCCGTTAGCATCAGTTACGCTTACAAGCACATTGTTAAATGTAGCTTTAATAAACGCCATGCCGTTAGGATCGCTGATTTGTCGCTTTTTCTTTCTTTTTCCGTCCGCTTTTCCAGCAGATCTTCTTGGTCGTTTAGCCATGTTATTTACGAATTAAAATAAGTTACTTTTTAAGTGCTGTTTTCTTACCAGCTACAGTACGTCGTTTACCTTTCCTCGTGCGGGCATTTGTTTGTGTACGTTGTCCCCGCACTGGCAAACCGCGCCGGTGACGTACACCTCGATAACTTCCGGTTTCGATAAGTCGTCGGATGTTACCATTTATTTCAGTACGCAGTGCCCCTTCAACTTTGTAGTCTTCTTCAATAATTTGTCTGAGCTCTGCAACTTCTTCGTCACTCCAATCAACAACTTTCTTGTCGTGATCGATTTTTGCTTTATCGAGGATATCTTTTGAAACATTCGGACCGATACCGAAAATATAGGTCAGTCCTATGACTCCTCGTTTTTGTTTTGGTAAATCTATTCCAGCAATTCGTGCCATAACTTAATCCGGTCTGTTATTATCCCTGCCGCTGTTTATGCCGCGGGTTTTTCTTATTAATCACGTAGATACGTCCTTTTCTTCTTACGATTTTATCGTCAGAACTTCGTTTTTTAACGGATGATTTCGTTTTCATCGGTATACCTTTTTTTAAATTCTACTTATAACGATAAGTGATTCTTCCTTTTGATAAATCATATGGCGACATCTCAACCTGAACTCGGTCTCCGGGAAGAATTTTTATATAGTACATTCTCATTTTACCGGATACGTGAGCCAGTATTTCATGGCCGTTATCCAGCTCAACTTTAAATTGAGCATTTGGTAGAGCTTCTAAAATTTTTCCGTCTTGCTTAATCGGCTCTTGCTTAGCCATAAGTCGTTAATAAATTTTCATTTTTTGTTATCTCAGCAATATAATCAAAAGTGCTGAGAATTTCAGGCTTTCCTTCCCGAACAATAACATCATGTTCAAAGTGGGCTGCATTTGCCCCGTCTGCTGTTACAATTGTCCATCCATCTTCCAAGGTTCGCACTTTATAAGTTCCTGCTGTTATCATAGGCTCGATTGCAAGACCCATTCCTGTACGGAGTCTTTCACCTTTACCAGGCCGGCCATAGTTAGGCACAGATGGATCCTCGTGCATACTTTTTCCAATTCCATGACCAACAAGATCACGCACAACTCCGAAATTTCTTTCCTCACAGTAACTCTGCACTGCATGTCCAATATCACCGATTCGGTTTCCATGCACTGCTTTTTCAATTCCCTTGTAAAGAGAATCCAGGGTAACTTTTAATAATTCTTTTGTTTCGCCATCCGTGTCGCCAGCTACAAATGTATAGGCGTGATCACCGAAATATCCGTTTAACTCCACTCCGCAATCAATCGATACAATATCACCTTCTTTAATCTTTCGATTACCGGGAATTCCGTGAACTACCTCTTCATTAATTGAGATACATAAACTTGCGGGAAATGGATTCTTCTTACCTCCATACCCTTTAAAGGCTGGCCGTGCATTGTATTTTGTAATATAATCTTCTGCAACACGGTCCAGTTTTCCGGTTTCTATCCCGGGTTCTAAAATTTTACCTACCTCAGCGAGTGTTCGGGAAACAAGCTGTGCTGCTTCCCGCATTTTATCAATTTCCGACTCGCTCTTCAGATATATCATCAGGCTCTTCTGCGTCCTTTAATTTTGCCTGATTTCATAAATCCGTCGTAGTGACGCATCATCAAATGGCTTTCAATTTGCTGAAGAGTATCCAGTGCAACTCCCACTATAATTAAAAGACTTGTTCCTCCATAAAAGAGTGCAAAACCGGGTGTAACTCCCATTTGTGCAATAATAGCTGGCATTATAGCTACAAAGGAGAGAAAAAGTGACCCGGGTAGTGTTATTTTAGTAAGGATATTATCTATAAATTCTACAGTTTGTTTACCCGGACGTACACCTGGAATAAATCCTCCCTGGCGTTTCATTGTATCTGCCATCTCCTTCGGATTTACAGCGATTGCAGTATAAAAGAAGGTGAAGAACACACAGATTATAAAAAATACGATTGAATACGTTAGCCCAGTGAAATCAGCCGACCATGCTGTTAAAAACTGTACAGTTTCATTTTCGGGGAAGAAAGTTCCAACCGTGCTCGGGATAAACATAATAGATTGTGCAAAAATAATCGGCATCACACCCGCTGCATTTACCCGTAATGGAAGATATTGTGTTGTGCCTCCATATACTTTCCGGCCAACAACCCGCTTTGCATACTGTACGGGAATTTTACGTGTTCCCTGTGTCAGAAGTACACAAGAGGCGATAACAAGGGCAAGTCCCGCCAACTCCACAATGATTATAATAGCATTATTTGTGGTTGATACTTCATTTAAAAAAGCAGTGGGCAGGGCTGCAATAATACCGATCATGATAAGGATCGAAATACCATTACCGATACCTCTGTCCGTGATGCGCTCACCAAGCCACATTACAAATGTAGTACCTGCTGTAAGTACAATGATTGAGGTTAAGATAAAAGCCGTATTGCTAACGACAATCGCGTTTGGAGATGTTGCAATCAGGTTTATCCCGAAGCCAATTGCCTGTACAGCTGTAATACCGACCGTACCATACCGGGTTAACCTGTTAATTTTACGTCTGCCCTCTTCACCTTCACGCTGAAGTTTTTGGAAGTAGGGAACGGCTGCACCCATCAACTGAATGATAATAGCCGCGGTAATGTAGGGCATGATTCCCAGGGCAAAAACTCCTGCACGAGAAAATGCACCTCCAACAAACAGGTCAAACAGCCCCATTAAACTTGAGGCATCACCTGTTTCTGCAGTCAATGCATTAGCGTCTACACCTGGCATAGTTACATAACTACCAATGCGGTACACCATAAGAACTCCCACAACGTACAGAATACGATTCCGGAGGTCCTCAATCTTAAAAATGTTCCTGAAATTATCTAAGGTACTCATTCGATATGGTTAAGCTGAATGGGTGCGATTTCTGTTACTCAATGATTTCAATAGTTCCGCCAGCAGCTTCAACTTTATCCCTGGCTGACTTACTTGCTGCATGAACTTCGATTGAAATCGTTTCGCTGATTTCACCGGTTCCGAGCAGTTTTACAGGGTCATTCACATCGGCCAAACCGCTGTTAATGATATCAGCGTAGGTGATGGTTGTACCAAGTTTACCGGCTTCAATAAAGTCTGAAATCTTTTGCACATTTACAGCCTGGAACTCTGTACGAAATGGATTCTTAAATCCAAACTTAGGAATTCTTCGCTGTAAAGGCATCTGACCTCCTTCAAACCACGCCTTAACTTTGCTTCCGCTGCGTGATTTTTGTCCGTTATGGCCCCGGCCTGACTGTTCACCCATTCCGGAACCCTGACCGCGCCCAACACGCTTGCGTTTTTTATGAGATGCGGGAGCTTTTAGATTATGTAATTTCATAGTGTAAGACCTTAAAAACGTTTGTTAACCTTCAAAAACTTTACTAACGCTCACGCCGCGCCGTTGTGCAACTTCTACAGGATCAGTTGCCTGTCGAAGTGCTTCAAAAGCCGCTTTAACCATGTTGTGCGGATTTGATGAACGCAGAGATTTTGAGAGAATATTTTTCACACCGGCAACATCAAGCAGTGCTTTTACTGCACCACCGGCAATTACACCTGTACCGTCAGACGCGGGCCGCAATAATACTTTACCAGCACCGGCTTTTCCAACAATAGGGTGATGAATAGAACCTGTTTTCGTCATCGAAACTTTAATAAGGTTCTTTTTCGCATTATCAAAACCTTTTTGGATGGCATCCGCAACTTCGTTGGCTTTGCCCAGTCCGTGTCCTACAACACCGTCGCCGTTTCCTACAACCACAATCGCGTTAAAGCTGAAACGTCGTCCACCTTTAACCACTTTAGAAACACGATTAATGTGTACGAGTTTTTCCTCAAGATTAAGGTTTGCAGCCGGAATATTATGTTTTCTACGTATTTTTGGCATAATTCTGAATAATGTGTTTTAAAAGTCTAATCCGCCGTCGCGTGCGCCATCAGCTGCGGATTTAATAATTCCATGATATTTATACCCGCCCCTGTCGAACACAACTTTATTGATCCCCTGATCAAGTGCTGTTTTCGCAAGTTCCTGGCCAATGATATGAGCAGCTTCTAACTTCGATTTATCCGCCAATTCATCTTTCAGATTATTGGATATTGTTGAAACGGAGGTGATGGTTACATTTTCCCGATCGTTTATCAACTGCAGGTATACATGCTTGCTGCTTTTGAAAATTGCAAGCCGCGGTCTTTCAGCCGTTCCGGTTATCGTTGAACGAATCCGTCTCCGGATCTTATTTCTGCGTTCTGTTTTAACTCGATTCTTCTTCATTTATCTAATAGTCTAAAATTATTTGGCTGCGGACTTACCAGCTTTTCTTCTCACGTATTCATCTACATATCGGATACCTTTACCTTTGTAAGGTTCTGGTTTTCTCATAGAGCGAATTTTAGCAGCTACCTGGCCAACCATCTCTTTGTTCACTCCGGATATGATGAGAAGTGGGTTCTTCTTGGTTTTTGTATCCACTTCTATATCAATGCCTTCCGGTGGTACAAAATAGATAGGGTGTGAGAACCCAAGATTCAATTCCAGAACACCGTTGTTGTAGGCCGCGCGATAACCAACACCTATGATTTCAAGTGTTTTTTTATACCCGCTGGTCACTCCTTCAACCATATTATTAATAAGAGAACGATAGAGTCCGTGAAGAGATTTATGCTCCTTGGAATCACTCGGCCGCTTAACAATAATTTCGGTGTCCGTTTTTTCGATTGTGATGTCAGGATGGATACGAATTGTACCTGTTCCCTTATCACCTTTTACGGTAACTGTATTGTCAGCTCCAATACTAAAATCAACATTGTCTGCTAACGCAACCGGTTGTTTACCTATTCTTGACATATCGTTTGAATCCTAAAATTATTAGTAAACAGTGCAGAGAATCTCTCCACCAATTTTCATTTTCTTCGCTTCCTTATCCGTAACTACTCCATTAGATGTAGAAAGAATAACTATTCCAAGGCCGTTGTAGGATTGTGGGATATCTTCCGATCCGCAATATTTACGCAGTCCCGGTTTTGAAACACGGGACAGCTTTTTAATTACAGGCTGGCCATAGGCATCATACTTCAGGAACAGACGAAGTACACCCTGTTTGTTGTCGGTGATGTCAATGTAGTTGTTCACATACCCTTTATCCACAAGGATCTTGGTCATCGCGCGCTTCAGCTTCGATGCAGGAATATCCACACGTCGGTGTCCGGCCTGTTGAGCGTTACGAAGTCGGGTTAAATAATCAGATACTGGGTCAGATTGCATAATTTAATTCTCCTGTGTTACCAACTTGCTTTTCGTACGCCTGGAATTTTTCCATTCAGTGCCAGTTCGCGGAATTTAATCCGGGAAACACCAAATTCACTAATATAACCTCGCGAACGGCCCGTGAGGCTGCAGCGATTGCGAACTCTTGTCGGGCTCGCATCACGTGGAAGTTTTTGAAGCGCCTCGTAATCGCCGGCCTCTTTAAGGGCCTTGCGTTTTTCGGCGTACTTTTCCACAGTACGTTTTCTTTTTTCGTTTCTTGCTATCCAGGATTTTTTAGCCATTGGTTTCTGCTTTGTTATTCAAATTCATTTCTTAAATGGCATGCCAAAGTATTTCAGCAGCGCAAATGCTTCTTCGTCCGTTTCCGCAGATGTTACAAACGTAACATCCATGCCATGAATGGTAGACGCTTTATCAACATCAATTTCGGGAAAAATCGTATGCTCCTTAATTCCCATTGTATAATTACCTCTGCCGTCAAAACTCTTATTGGGCACTCCCTGAAAGTCTCGGGTACGTGGCAGGGCAAGGTTAATCAATCGATCGAGGAATTCATACATTATTTTTCCCCTCATTGTTACTTTACATCCGATTTCTTGTCCGTCACGAAGTTTAAAATTCGCCACTGACTTTTTTGCCTTAGTTTTTACAGGTCTTTGACCTGTAATTAAGCCAACATTTTCGGTAATCGTATCAAGTGTTTTTGTATCGTTGATAGCATCGCCATACCCAACATTAATAACAATCTTTTTAAGTTTGGGTACACCCATAACATTTTCATATGAAAACTCTTTTATGAGCTGATCAACAATTTCTTTTTTATACTGAGTGTAGAGTCTTGCTTCTGCCATTCTATTTCACAATTACTTGTCTATAATTTCGCCGCTTATTTTTGCGTAACGGACCCATCGTCCACCACCCTCTTCTTCCACTCGTTTTCGTCCTATACGGGTGGGTTCATCCGTGGTTGGGTCGATCACCATCAGGTTAGAAATATGAACCGGAGCTTCCCGGGTAATACGTCCGCCCTGGGGATTTTCCTGCGATGGTTTTTCGTGATGAGTGGTCATATTAACACCTTCCACAAGGGCCTTATCAACGGATGGATAAACAACCATCACACGTCCTCGTTTTCCTTTGTCGTTACCGGAAAGTACGAGAACTTCATCGTCCCTTTTCACGTGTAATTTCTTCTGTTTATTAAACTTGCGTGGCATAATACGTCCTTTTAAAGTACTTCAGGTGCCAGTGAAACAATGCGCATGTAGTTCTTCTCGCGAAGTTCTCTGGCAATCGGCCCAAAGATACGTGTTCCTACCGGTTCCTGTTCTTTGTTAATGATTACCGCCGCATTTTCATCAAATCGAATATAGCTTCCATCTTTGCGACGAATTTCTTTTCTGGTACGAACAATAACAGCCTGTACAACTTCCCCTTTCTTCACATTTCCGCCGGGTATTGCTGTACGAACTGAGCATGAGATCAAATCTCCAATACTTGCATATCTTCTTCGAGAATCTCCAAGCACTTTAATACACATCAATTTACGTGCTCCGCTGTTATCAGCTACATTCAGTGTCGATTGTGTTTGAATCATTAGTTTTACCTACAGATTGATCGTTATTTAGCTCGTTCCACGATCTCGACCAGACGCCAAGATTTACGTTTACTCAACGGTCGTGTCGACATAATTAAAACTGTATCACCAGAATTAGCCTCGTTGGCTTCATCATGTGCCAGGTATTTGGTTGTTTTGGTGATATACTTTCCATAAATGGAATGTTTAACCTGCCGTTCAACAGCAACCGTTATTGTTTTATCCATTCGATCGCTTACTACACGGCCGGTTCTTGTTCTTCTTTGTGCTCTTTCTACTTGTGCCATATTCTTTATTCAGCACTCTTTTTTTCGTTAATAATCGTCGTCAGTCGGGAAATTTCACGGCGTGTATTTTTGATACGTGCCGGATTTTCAATTTGACCCGCAATCGCCTTATTGAATTTAAAATCAGTAAGTGCGTCTTTTTCATCCTTTAATCTTGCTTCCAGTTCGGAAAGCGAAAGATCGCGAAGTTCGTGTGATTTCATGGTTTATCCTCAGAGCTTTTATTCTCCGTCGTAATCACGACGTTTCACAAATTTTGTTTTAATCGGCAGTTTGTGAGAAGCCCTGCGTAATGCTTCCTGGGCTTTCTCTTCACTAACACCGGCAATTTCAAAAAGTATACGTCCGGGTTTCACAACAGCAATATAGTGATCGAGGGCACCTTTACCTTTACCCATACGTGTTTCAGCAGGTTTGCTGGTAATTGGACGATCGGGAAAAATTCGTATAAACGTTTTACCGTCTCGCTGAAGTGTTCGGGCAATCGTTACCCTGCAAGCTTCAATTTGCCGGGCGGTAATAAACTTAGGTTCGAGTGCTTTAAGTCCAAAACTTCCAAATGAAAGTGTTGTTCCGCGTTGTGCATTGCCTTTAAGCTTATCTCTGTGCTGCCGGCGTCTTGCAATTCTTTTTGGTTCTAACATGATTCTCTATGCTTTCAGTTATTTACGTGAACGTCGTTTCGACCGGCCACCGCCTTTACGTTTGTTTCGCCGGCCACTGCCTTTGCGCTTAGGTTCGCTGTCCTGCGCAGTCTCAGAGCCCGGTGTAAGATCCACGTCACCGATAATCTCGCCCTTAAATATCCAGACAGAGACACCAATGGACCCATAAATTGTATTCGAGGTAATATTGGCATAATCAATATCGGCACGGAGCGTATGCAGTGGCACACGGCCTTCTTTATACTGCTCAGTACGAGCCATTTCAGCTCCACCCAACCGGCCGGCGCATCTAATTTTAATTCCCTTAGCTCCCATTCTCATCGCAGATGATATTGCAGTTTTCATTGCACGTCTGAAAGAAACCCGTGCCTGCAATTGTTGAGAAATATTTTGGGCAACAAGGCTGGCATCCAGTTCAGGACGTTTAATTTCACTAACATTAATTTGTACTTCTTTGTTAGTAATTTTTTTCAACTCACCACGTAAAAGTTCAATCTGTTCACCACCTTTTCCGATAATTACACCCGGCCGGGAAGTATTCAGTGTTAGCAGGATTCGTTTTGGCGTACGTTCAATAATAACGTTAGATAATCCGCCATTTCTGAGACGAATAGCAAGATACTCACGTAATTTAGTGTCTTCCAGCAGCATTGCCGGTTTATTCTCTTCCGAATACCAGTTGGAATCCCAACCTTTTATAATTCCGAGTCTAAGTCCTGTTGGATTACTTTTTTGTCCCAAAGTTATACCCTTTAATCTTCTATTACAGTTTCTTCAATTTTAGCAACTACAACCGTTATATGGCTGCTTCGCTTGTTTATGCGGTGTGCACGCCCCATTGGAGCAGGCTGAATACGTTTCAGGGTTACACCTTCATCAACATAGATCTCTTTTATATAAAGCAGATCATTATCAAGGCGTTCTTCCTGGAACTTATCCCGAATATTAGCCGCTGCTGAACGTATAACCTTGCTTATATCAGCAGCAGTAGCTTTTTTAGTGAATTCCAGCGTTTTAATAGCTTTATCTACCTTTTCACCGCGAACCAGATCAGCAACAAGTCTCAGTTTTCTTGGTGCCTTACGTAGGTGACGCTGTACTGCTTTAGCTTCGAAAGTTTGTGTTTCCATCAGTAAAATCCTTTACCTATTTCATTTTCTTGAGTGGATGGCCGCGGAAAGTACGTGTGGCTGCAAATTCACCAAGTTTATGGCCTACCATATTTTCAGTAACGTAGACCGGAATAAACTGCTTTCCGTTATGAACAGCGATCGTCAAACCAATAAAGTCTGGTGTAATCATCGATGAACGAGACCAGGTTTTAATGACCTTCTTTTTGCCACTCTCATTCATTTCATCAACTTTACGCTGAAGCTTGTAGTGAACAAAGGGCCCTTTTTTTAACGAACGTGGCATACTTATTTCGTGTTTTTAGTTTTTCTTCGCTTAACAATAAAGCGGGAAGACATCTTCTTCCGTTTTCTTGTTTTCTTTCCTTTTGCGGATTGTCCCCAGGGCGAACGCGGGTGCCCTCCGGAGGCTTTCCCTTCACCACCGCCCATCGGGTGATCAACAGGGTTCATAGCAACACCACGGGTTTGTGGCCGGCGGCCTAACCATCGATTACGCCCCGCTTTCCCTTTCGTTGTATTAAAATGATCGGGATTACTTGTTGCACCAACCGTTGCAATACATGTACCTAAAATTCGTCGAACTTCTCCGGATGGCAGCTTAACTGTAACGTATTTTTCAGTTTTAGCAACCATTTGTGCAACTGTTCCGGCACTTCTGCAAAGCTGTGCACCTTTCCCTGGCTGTAACTCCACATTATGAATGAACGTGCCGGGGGGCATCTTACTCATCGGCATTGCATTTCCAACATCAGGAGCAGCAGTTTCAGATGAAATAACCGTATCCCCTACCTGCAACTTGTTCGGTGCAATAATATAACGCTTCTCACCATCGGCATATGCAATCAGTGCAATCCTGGCTGTACGGTTTGGGTCATATTCAATCGTTTGTACTTTTGCAGGTATATCAAATTTATCCCGTTTAAAATCAATTGCACGAAACTTTCGTTTATGACCGCCGCCACGATGCCTTGAGGTCTTACGCCCCCGGTTGTTCCGTCCGCCTGATTTACCGTGTCCATTCGTCAGGGACTTCAGCGGCTTGCTGATCGTAATGTCATCAAAAACGGGAGCTATTCTGTGGCGCTGCCCGGGAGTAATTGGTTTAATTTGTCTTGTAGCCATGAAACTGTATTATTTAAATTTCGCTAAAGAAATCAATTTCCCCTTCCTTCAGGGTCACGATCGCCTTTTTCCAAATTGCGTTTCGCCCTTCTACAAATCCACTACGGGTATGCCGGCCTTTCGGCTTTGAAGGAACAATCATTGTGTTCACTTTCTTTACCTTTACATCTGGATAACGCTCTTCAATAGCGCGCTTAATCTGAGTTTTATTCGCAGATGTCATCACTTTAAACGCATATTTATCCTGCTCTTCCTGTATGCGCGTAAGTTTCTCAGTAATAAGAGGTTGAATTAAAATACTCATGCTGCGTCCTCATCTATTTTGTTTCCAAAACTTGATTCAAGTGTTTCCATTGCTTCATTCAGAATAAGAACGTAATCCGAATTCATGATTTCGTATGTGGAAGGCTTGTTTGCTTCTATAACACTGACATTTGGAAGGTTCCTGGCTGATTTAAAAAGGATTTCATCCGACTCTTTTGTCAGGATTAAAACTTTCTTGTCTGCTAATTCCAGTGCAGTGAGCGCCGTAACAATTTCTTTTGTTTTTGGTGCATCCAACGAAAATCCATCAATGACTTTTAAAGAATCCTCGGAGGCTTTCAGAGAGTATGCAGATTTACGTGCCAGGCGACGAGCCTTTTTTGTAAGTCGTACAGAATATGTCCTTGGTTTTGGCCCAAAAACAGTACCCCCACCTCTAAGTAACGGAGAACGTATCGAGCCGCGACGGGCCATTCCTGTTCCTTTTTGCTTATAAGCTTTTCGGCCACCTCCGCGTACTTCACCTCGTTCTTTTGTACTCGCCGTACCTTGTCTTTTATTCGCTAAAAAGCGTCTTACATCCTCATAAAGGACGGTTTCATTCGGTTCGATGGCAAAAATGTCATCACTAAGTTCAGCGTCTTTTCCGCTGCTTGTGCCATCCGTTTTAAGAATTGGGAGTTTCATCCGCTTTAACTCTGTGATTTATTATGAATTTCTACGTAACCGCCGTTGGGTCCGGGAATGCTTCCGGTAATCAGGAGCATGTTAGAATCAGAGTAAATCTGTGCCACAGACAAATTCTGTGTTTTTGTTCTCTGATTTCCGGAACGTCCGGCCATTTTAATACCTTTGAACACGCGGGACGGATCAGAAGCCTGGCCAATTGCACCAGGAGCTCTTTCCCTGTTATGCTGACCGTGAGTCCGGCCGCCAACACCGCTAAAATTATGGCGTTTTACAACTCCTGTAAAACCAGTTCCTTTAGAATTACCGACAACATCAACGCGGTCTCCCACAGTAAATACATCATCAATAGAAAGTTCATCGCCAAGCTCGAAACCCTCGGGAATGTAATCACGGAATTCCCGGATAACCTTCCTTGGTTGTGCGCCTGCTTTATCAAAATGTCCGGCAAGTGCTTTACCAACTTTTGATTCTTTCTTTTTAAATGCAGAGAGCTGAACAGCATTGTAGCCATCTGTCTCTTCTGTTTTTATCTGGGTAATTGCACAAGGCTCCACTTCAATTACCGTGACTGCAATACTGCGTCCCAGTTCATCAAAGATGCTTGTCATCCCTACTTTTTTTCCGATTAACCCGCTCATAGTATTCTATGGAATTTTCTTACACTTTAATTTCTACATCCACACCGGAAGGGAGCTCAAGTTTCATCAGAGCATCCACCGTTTGTGAACCGGTTGACAGAATATCAATCAAACGTTTGTGTGATCGGTATTCAAACTGTTCACGTGATTTTTTATTCACGTGGACAGATCGATTCACTGTAATGATGTTTTTGTTGGTGGGCAGAGGTATCGGTCCCGACACCACTGCACCCGTTGATTTTACTGTCTGGATAATTTTTTCTGCTGATTTGTCGATCAGATTATGATCGTATGATTTCAGCTTAATTCTAATCTTTTGTTGTGTAGCCACGTGATGTAAACCCTTTAGTCCTTAATTTTGGTTACCACGCCTGCGCCTACTGTGCGTCCGCCCTCGCGAATCGCAAACCGCAAACCTGTTTCCATCGCAACCGGCTGTATCAG
>JAWLEH010000210.1:0-3408 GCA_041686215.1 Balneolaceae bacterium
CCGCGTTTTTCAATGATGTCGTACTCCACGGCAAGGTCAAGGATTTCGGATAGCTTGGAGATGCCTTTTCCGTACAGGATGTTAAACTCCACCACTTTAAAGGGCGGGGCAACTTTGTTCTTCACAATTTTCACTTTTGTGCGGTTTCCGAGAACTTCATCCCCTTTTTTGAGAGACCCGATTCGTCGAATATCAATCCGAACGGAGCTGTAGAATTTAAGTGCACGGCCGCCGGTTGTGGTTTCAGGATTGCCAAACATAACGCCAATCTTTTCACGAACCTGGTTAATAAAAATACAGGATGTTCGTGATTTGCTGACAATACCGGTGATCTTTCGAAGCGCCTGCGACATCAGCCGCGCCTGGAGGCCCATATGGGAGTCCCCCATTTCTCCCTCAAGCTCTGCGCGGGGTACAAGAGCGGCTACCGAGTCAACAACAATGACATCCAGAGCTCCCGACCGGATAAGCGTTTCGGTGATTTCAAGGGCTTGTTCACCGCTGTCGGGCTGAGAGATCAGCAGTTCATCGGTATTGATCCCCAGATTTTTGGCATACTTGGGATCAAAGGCGTGTTCCGCATCAATAAAAGCGCAATACCCTCCTTTTTTCTGTGCCTGCGCGATCACCTGCATGGCAAGTGTGGTTTTACCGCTGGCTTCAGGACCGTAAATTTCGGTTACACGTCCGCGCGGAATTCCATTTACGCCAAGTGCATAATCCACCATAATAGAACCGGTGGAAATGGCATCGACTTCGTTGTATGCGTTCCCTCCCAATTTCATAATTGTGCCTTTGCCATGCTGTTTCTCAATTTGCCCCATGGCTGTGTCTAATGCTTTTAGTCGGTCTTCTTTTTTTGTGCCCATAATGCTAAATCGTTTTATGTGATTATTTACCTGAACATATAAATGAGGAGTGTCAACATCATGTCATCCCATTTCGTCATTATTTCAAATAATATCTTGGAAAATGAGGTATATGTTTAATCTATGTGTATGATACAGAAACGGCCGTTTACTTACAGAAAAAATCTTAAAGCCCGTCGATTTCTTTAAAAAGTGCGTTTATGATCTGTTCACACTGTTTTGAGGTGGTGTACGGAGCCGGACCGATCCTTAAAATCTCATCACGGGCGTCGGTAAAGATCCCTTTTTCTAACAGATTTGTGCGAAGTTTGCGTGCGTTAGGAGATCGAAGAGACAAGAATCCACCTGTTTCTTCAAGCGGGCGTTTCTGAGAGTGTTCAATCTGATAGGTGTCTTTATTTTGTTCATCAAACAGGTTGCGAAGATACTGTACCTGGTCGCTGTATTGCTTGCGCAGAACCGTCGGGGTGAGTCCCTGTTTTCGGAAAAAGCCGGCTACTTCAGCGGCCCTGAATTGAGATATTGGATCGTACGTGGCCGTGGCGAAACGCTGATTTCCATCGTCAAATTCTATCGGTCCACTGGTTTGTGGTTTGTCGAGTGTTTCAAAGGAAGCAAACCACCCGGTAATGACGGGGCGCAGATCAAAAGATTTTGGAAAACGCAGGAAACAGTTTGCTTCTCCCCACTGCAGATATTTATAGCCGCCAATTAAAATGAAACAATCTTCCAGGCCTTCATCACGGATCGACAACGGCACAACATTTGTGCCATGGTAATCATCTATCATCAGCGGGACTCCGGCTTTCCGGCACGCTTTTGCGATCTCTGTTAGTTTGGTATTGATTTCAGCGGTTTCGAAATAGATTCGTGAAATCATTACAGCAGCAGTCTGATCGTCGAGCTCTTTTTCAATTCCCTCCAGCAGCTGTTGGTCCGAATCATGCGATACTTCAACAATATGGAGATGATCTTCCCCCAGCCGCCTCAACTGACGTTTCATTGAATGAAATTCTCCGGTTGAAGTGATGATCTTAGGCTTGTTTTCCAGGTCGAAGCAGGATAGCCAGGAGACTAACAGCACATGGGTATTTTGTTCACGGCAATAAAGCCCGTCCGGATCATCATAAAAATCACGCAGGTAGTTACGTAAAATCTCCGTTTTCTCGAACCCAATCTGCCACTTGGTATCTACCCGGTCGGCCACGATGCGCATATATTCCTGTATCCCGGCAAAGGCTACATCGGGCCACGCCTGGTGAGAGTGGCCGGTAAACAGCAGCCGGTTAGCAACATTAAAATGGGAGTAGTGAGGCTGAAGTGCCAGCGCGAGTTCATCAAAGTCTTGCATGAGAAGTAGTTTGGTTTGATCGTGGTTGCGTGGATGATAACAATTCCACATCAATGTTTCGTGATTGGAGACATCAATAATGACAGAAAGGTTCCGTTTCCACTAATCAGATCGCGTCATTCTGAGGAGCGCTTTTTGCGAGGAAGAATCTGTAGGGGCAAGATTTGTGTATTGGCACTGCATTCAGTCGGACTTTGAAACGGACTTAATGCTTTTTCAGATCCTTCATCACTGGGAAGCGTCATATTTTCATTACTCAAAGTCCCCATCATGAAACCTACGAGCCAGCCTTTCCTCATCTACTCTTTTCAGATGAGACAATTTATCCGGATTTTTGGAGGCAACCGTCATTTCTCGTTTCCCGAGTGCTCCCGGGGCACGGGCAATATACCATCCCGCAACGGCCATAGCTGCGCGTGCAGATGTGGCGGCACTGTAAGTGGTCAAAACGGCATCTTTAGCAGAAGCCGATGCAATTTCGGAAAATAGCTCCCTGGTCCATCCGGCAGGGTTCGAATCAGGTGAGAACGGGTCGTGTAGAACGAAGTCTATCGGCCCGAAGAAGGAACACCTCCCGTCCACGCGAACAACTCGCGTGGCCACCCTCCTCGGGGAGGGATCTTTTTTGCCTTGATCAAATCTTAGCTCTTTAAACTCTCCAACAAAAAGATTTAACGTAACCTGTTTTGAAACTTCGATCCTGTTCCAGCCGGAAGATAAATCTGAAAAGATACGGGTGAGGAGTTTTTTAGAATTCGGAACGGAAATTTCATCCCCAAATTGGAGAGAAGCTGCCGTCTCCAAATCAATTGGAAATGCTTCAACGGAATAGAAATCAATATTTACTTTACTGCCGGTTTTCAGTAGATAATCTAAAAGCAGTACCATATTCATGCCGGTACCAAACCCGATTTCGAGAATGTTGAGGTGGCTTTCTCGTTTCATCGATTGCAACAGGCCACTGGACTCAAAATAGACGTACCGGCTTTCGGCCACTGCTCCGCCGAGGCTGTGGTAGGGCTGGTTGAACTGTTCTGAAATCAGAGTTGTAGATCCGTCCCCGGTCTTTTTTATTTCGTTAGCCAAAATGGAGGTTTATTTCCGTTGATAATTGGATCAATGCAAAGCAATAATATAAGTCATTTATTCAATGTTACTGAGGCAAGAGCTCAAAGAATTAGGATTCCC
>JAWLEH010000211.1:0-3381 GCA_041686215.1 Balneolaceae bacterium
CAAACAGATTCAATAAGTATCGGATCCGGGGACGTTTCACGGGTTCTGAATCTGCTGAAAAAGCTAACATCGGCGACACCCGATTTTAGTGACCGCCTTCTCTTCCCGCTGCTGCTTCGTCTCCTGGAGAGCCGCGAGGAAGCGATTGTGCGTGAAGTATTTAGTGCCATTCGGGATACGTCTGCTGTGAAGAAATGGTCGGGGAATTTACCGGTGGCGGTGTTGAATGAGCTAACCGAAACGCTATTACCTGACAGCCATCTTAAGAAAGCGAAAAAGACGCTGCAGGAGTTACGTACGATAGTTGAAGATTTCATTTTACTGAACAGTAAACATTGGGTTGAGTCTGAAATCCTCTTTCGATACGCAGCAGTCCACAGATACAGGTCATATTCGGAAAACGAGTTTGTGAAAAGCGCGCTGTTTGCTCTGGCAGATGAAATGCCGGCGCCAAACCGGGCTGAGAAGATCAAAGAACTTTCAGTTCGGGTTGCAGAAAAGTTGAAGGAGAGGGGCGGATCGAAGATCAAATCTATTGAAAAAATACTGAAGTCACTTGACGCTGAAGCAGCGAAGACGCCTTCTGAAATGACGGATTCAGAACCTTCACAAATAAACGAGTACAATCAACTAAAAAAGGCTTTCGATTTGGACGAACAACATTTTGATGGAGAAGCCATTTACATCAACAGAGCGGGCCTGATCCTTGCCGCTCCATTTTTCCCAACCCTATTTGAACGCCTGGGGTATCTGAATGAGAAGGATTTCTCTGATGAGAGAACCAGAGCACGCGCAATTCACGTCATGGAGTATCTTGCCACCGGCCGGATAGATGTGGAAGAGTATCAGCTGGTGCTTCAAAAACTCCTTGCGGGACTTCCGCCGCAAACCCCTGTTGATCCGATTGAATCACTGACTGATGAAGAGATCGAGATGTCAGACAGCATGCTCAACGGACTCATATCAAACTGGCCCGGTCTTGGCAATACAACAATTGAAGGGCTCAGAGAGGCATTTTTTCAGCGTGAGGGAAGGCTTCAGAAAGCGGATGATCACTGGGCACTTACCGTTCAGGCAAAAGCGTATGATGTGCTGCTCGACAGAGTTCCCTGGAGTATCGGCATGATAAAACTGCCTTGGATGGACAAAATGCTGAGGGTGGAGTGGAGGTAGAAATGCGAAATCTAAATTGTATGCAGCTTGAACAGGAGCTTTACTGGCTGCACCAGGTGATAAACCAACGGTTTACCCACTATTTTGATGAAGAGTCCGAAACTTCTGTCTCCACTGATATTTCGCCGCCGGATACGGATGAAAGCACGGGTCTTGGAAAACTGATTTCGGAGTTTGATCTGACCGAGACGGAGAGAATGATCCTCATGCTGAGTCTTGCGCCAACACTAAGACCGCAGCTTCTGGATCTGTTCTTTACAAGAAATAAAAAGTTCGACAGGGGATTTTGTGAATTTGGAGGGATAAAGGGTGAGCAGCACGGAGGATTTTTGCCCACGGGCGAGACGGCCCTGTTTATCGCAGCCGGTACAGACTTGCAGGTCCGGCTTGAGGTCACAGAGATGTTGTCACAAACGCACACGTTTTATAAGCATGACCTCATACGGTTGCAGCCTTCCAAAGACGATGAACCAAGAATGAGCGGAGCCCTGGTACCCGGTCCGGATTTGTTTCACAGACTCTTTTATAACGAATCGGCAGTACCCGAATTCAATCACAAATTCCCGGCAAAGAAACTTGTTCCGACTCATACATGGGATGATTTAGTGTTGCCGGATTCGGTGTTGTCTCAGCTTGATGAAATTGCGGCCTGGCTGAATCATAAATCAACGCTGATGGAAGATTGGGGGCTGTCGCGGAATATAAAACCGGGCTACAGAAGCCTGTTTTATGGTCCGCCGGGAACTGGAAAAACGATGGTTGCGGGCCTCATCGGCATACGCACTGATTCCGACGTCTATCGAGTGGATCTTTCACAGGTTGTCTCGAAATATATCGGGGAAACAGAAAAAAATCTTTCACGGATTTTCGACAGGGCCGAGCATCAAAAATGGATTCTCTTTTTTGATGAAGCCGACTCCCTGTTTGGCCAGCGGACGCAGACCAAATCCTCGAACGACCGCTATTCAAACCAGGAGGTATCGTACCTGCTGCAGCGGATTGAGGATTACGACGGCGTGATTATCCTGGCAACCAACCTGAAAGAAAATATTGATGAGGCCTTTACACGACGATTCCAGTCGGTGATACAGTTTCCGGTACCGGGCGAGCAGGAGCGGTTCAAATTGTGGAAAAAGATCCTTGGAGACTCCGTTCCGCTCTCGGATGATATTGATCTAAACAAGATTGCGGCCAATCACAGAATAACCGGAGGGTCGATTATCAATGTAGTCCGTTTTGGTGCGTTGAGAGCGGTTCAGCGTAAAAACGGAGAAGGTAAGATGACCTCTGCAGATCTCGAGGAAGGCCTGCGGCGTGAATTAAAAAAGCAGGGAAAATCGATAATGTAGAATGTATCAAAGCTAACTTTAACCCCGGTACCTATGCCAAATTCGCATCAATCAAACATGCCCTTGTGGAAACGATACATCACATTCAAAACCATGAACCTGGTTTCATCAGTAATACTGTTGCTATCCGCAATTATCCATTTTTTGACAGATATAGATGAGAGCTTTGTTCAGGAAAGTTTGGCGTTTTTGGAGGTAAAGCACGGCGTTCTCATTTACGCATTTTTCAGGGTCTTAACAGATCTTTCCGGGTTGTTTGAGAGCGTGAAAGGGTTTAACGAAACAAAACGGATACCTACCGAGTGATCATCAGACTTTACATATTTTTTATTCTACTCGTGATATCTCATGTAGTTGTGCCAATGGCCGCCGGACAAAATGCAGATACGAATGTAGCTCGACAGGCGTCAGACAACCCGGAGCCAAAAGAATTTGAAAACAGCGTTGAACCGGATTCAATCAGCTATTCTGCCAATACTCATGAAAGATATCAAGACCGGTTTCTTGGAGTTTCAGCGGAACCGGATTCAAGCGATCAATGGAATGAGCTTTTGGGAGTTGAAAAATGGGGATCCGTAGACCTGTATAAGAACGTGAGGGACGATATTCATGTATTTGGCTGGCATCCATTCTGGGCGGAAGATGCTGTAAAGATGTACGATTATGAGCTTTTGACCATGGTTTCTTACTTCGGGTATGAATTCAACCATGAAGACGGGACAGAAAAGAATGCTCACCGATGGAGCGATACGGAACTGCATACGATTTCAAAGGAGGTCAAATCACCCGTGAATATATTTCTGACCGTATTCTCCTACGATGGGGAGGAAAATAATGAGTTTCTGGCCGATGATGAGGC
>JAWLEH010000212.1:0-3354 GCA_041686215.1 Balneolaceae bacterium
ACCTCGTAGACTCTGCCCTGAGGTAATTCATTATAAAAAAAGGCGCCTCAGGTCAGAGAGACGCCTTTCTGTTTTTGGGCTTATGGAAAAGGCCGGTTACCACCTAACCGGGATTCAGCATATCATTCATCTTCAAACAGCTCTTTATTAACTATGAAGACCAGCGGAATGGCGAACAGCCAGTGCCGTACCATCGACCCTATGGCCATATCTACACCCACGTTGAGTCCGGCAACTCCTGCCCCGACAAGCGGGAACATGAAGAACCAGACCAGCGCAATTGTCTCGGCGGTTGTAAAGATGAACGGGCGCAGCCAGTTTGGACCAATGAGCGACGGAGCAATGCCGGAATACAGGATTGCCAAAATAATTCCGTTGCTATAGTGCCCGAATACCCCGTATGCAAGGCCAAGGCCGGTTTTATCACCTAACAGTGCGGGAATATCCCACCAGCCTGAACCTGTAATCAACCCAAAAAGGTCAAAGAGTATCGTTCCGGCAATGCCGGCCAGTATTGCTTTTGTCCAGTTAATTGTATGCATGGTGATCCTCCGTTATACGGTTTCTGTTTCGGTGAGCTCCGGTGCTTCCGGAAAGTCAACCGGTATCTGGGTGACGTTATGCAGAAGGTTGGTTGTTGCCTTTTCGCCAACATTCAGGATCACATCCACCATGTTTTCTTTTGTGTAGCCCGCATTGAAGAAAGACTGCAGGACAGAATCCGAAATGTTTCCCCTGTTTTCGGTAATGGCTTTAGCCAGCTTTACCAGCGCATCGATTTTCGGATCAAAGTCGGCTTCACCTCTTCTGAGCTGAATGGTTTGCTCTTCGGTAAACCCGTTCATTTTACCGAGTTGTGTGTGAGCCGCCTGGCAGTATACACAGCCGTTAACCTGGCTGACAACAAGATTAATCACCTCTTTTTCTTTGTTATTCAGTGAGGTTTTGCCGTTGGCAAATGTGAGATATCGCGCGGCCGCATTATCTGATAGTGCATATGTAGCATAAATATTTGGAACAAATCCAAGCTTGGAATCAAGATCATCAAAGATCTTTTTGTTTTGTTCTGTTACGTCGTCTTTTGTTGGGACATCAAATGGTCTCATGGTTATATATGTTTATGAGTTGTTTATTTAATTCACTCATAAGCTATCCTTATACATGCTCTCAATAAATGGTAAGATGTCACCTTGTATTGTCAATTGTTCCTAAACGGGTATTGTGGACTTACTTTTTTTAAATTCCGATGTAGTCATGGCTGTTTGCTTTTTAAACAGTTTGCTGAACTGGGCAGGGTCGTTATAGCCGAGTTCGTCGCTAATTTGTTTGGCGGGCTTATCCGTGTAAAGAAGCATACGTTTTGCTTCAAGAATTACGCGGTTATGAATGACTTCGAGCGGGGTGTACTCCGAGTTTTTGCTGAAGACGTTCGCAATTGTTTTAGGAGATTTATATAGCAGTTCGGCGTAGTCAGATACCCGCTTTTTAGATTTAAAATGCTCCTCAACTAACACATTATAGTGGCGGATAAGGTCAATATCAGTTTGATTATCTCCATTTTTTACAATCTGCCGGTTTGCAAGCCGGGTACAGCGGATGATAAACCGTTTCAGGAGAATTCGAAGCATCTCTTCCTGTCCCGTATCGCTGATGTCGAACTCTTCTGACAAAACTCTGAAAAGTGTATGAAGGGTATTAGATTCTTCTTTATTCAGCTGTAGTACGGGAGCTACATCAGAACCAAAAAAGAGGAGCCCGTTGCAGCTCACCTCGGTGTCGTTGGTGTGAATACAATAAAACTCGCGATTGAAAAGCAGGATTTTCAGGCTCTCATCAGAATTGTCAATACGTAAATTGTACATGTAGGTCGTGCAAAGAACAGAAGAGGGTAGAAGCTCGGTTTCCCGATCGTCGAGGTGAATCGTAACCGGTGCTTCACCATCATTCCAGATAAACATAAGTGGCTGACGATCGTAAATAAGTTCAGCCGGAAATTCAGTTGCGATGGCAAACAGTGAACCCATGTTTGAGTCGTCGAATGTTTTTATCATGTATCTGCTCTGTTAATTGTTTTGGAAATGTTATTGAGTAACAATTTCCGTATCGGGGTAAAAGACCATCCATGCAAAAGCGAAGTAATCCCCGAACGTTTTGGTTTCAAGCTGCTCACCTTCCAGGGGTCCCGATGTTGCCTTTCCGCTGATATTCCAGGTACTTTCCGTTTGCTTATCCATAACATTCCCGTCAGCCCAGGTAAATTCGAGCTTTTCTCCATCAACTACCGGCGAAAATACTCCGGTTGCACCATCGTCACGGGATTGGTGTATTCTCCGGTTATCCATGGCTGATGCCATCCCGTCAAGATGAAAAATCACGATCGGTTCATCGTTGATTTCATCATGGATAACATGTTTTTCTGAAGTGACTGAGTATGGGTATCCGCGTGTGAACTCACCTGCCCTCACGCCAATTACTTTTTCCATTGGTGGCAGTTTGTCGGTAAGTTCATCTCTGTCCAGAAGGAAAGGTGTATTGTCGATATCATCGTAACCGGCGTATGGATTTTCACCATAATTCCGGCGGTGACCTGTTTCCCTGGAAAGCACCTGCGCGTCAGGATAGGAGTTTTTGAACTGCTGAAAAGAGATTAGCTGGCTTGGAATAATATTAAGTTCTTTGCCGGTATAGTCCCCCACAAGCGCTTCGCCGGAGAATTGCTGCCACAGGCTTTCGGTTTTCAGGTCGTACATAATCATATCGGAATGGCGAAGCATGCCCGATACCCTAAATTCATGTACCTCTCCCTCAATTCTGCGATCGAACACGATGGCGGAATAACAGAGCGGACAAAACGTAACAGCAATGGGTACTCCCCCCAGTTCATCGTTAGCAATTTCGTGCCAGATGAGGATTTGTATGGGATAGGCACGTGCTTCACCCTCAATTTCAAGTGCTATAACGGGTTCTTTAGGTTCTATCCAATTTGAGGCCTCCTCCTGGCTTACAAAGGCAGGGTTGTCAACAGATGGTATTCCGTCTTTACCCGGCCCGCCGTCAATTAGTTCATCCAGATCGATGCTTCGTTTTTCGGTATTTGTGTCAAATCCCGGAATATTTTGAGCCAGTGGTTCCGCCGGAGATATTAAAAATAACAGGAGAATCCCGGTTAACACCGGCAAGAGTTTATAGTTTTGAAATATCATAAATCAGATGGTTGATATTTGTTTTTAATCTAATAAACAAAAGCAATGGTAATGTTCTGTCACGATTGAATAACGAGAAGATGAAAGTTTTTGACCAATCTGTAAGACTGTTCCGTTTTTTTTTGGAATAGCACAAGCAGACGCTTACGCT
>JAWLEH010000087.1:0-14664 GCA_041686215.1 Balneolaceae bacterium
CTGCCAGTTCCGGAACAGCAGACTATGTTGTAGATGCCGGAGATCTGCAGCCCGGTGCATATAATGCGGTAATTACATTGAATTCCGATAACCCGGAAATCGATGCGATCTCAATAAATTTCAACCTGCTTGTAGATCCGCTACGCAGAGCCTGGGATCCTTTACCGGAAGACGACATGACAGATGTGCCACTCGATACAGATCTGGAATGGACAAATGATGAGGAAACCACATCGGTGACGATCTATTTTTCTGAGGATGTAAATGAACTTAATAATAACAATATCCTGTACGAAGGCTCAACGGTTGATGAACTCTCATCGCTGCCTGAACTCAGCTATAATGCAACCTATTACTGGCAGGTTATTTCAGAGAGTGAAGATGAGACAACAGCGGGTGATATTTGGAGTTTCTCAACAATTACGGGACCAGATGAGTTAGTTACATTGATCTCCCCGGAAAATGAGGCAACAGACACGGAAACAGATGTTGAATTGATATGGCAGAATGAGGCTCCTGTGGATTATTATGATCTGCAATTAGCCACAGATGACCAATTTGATGAACTTGTTACAGATATAAGTAACGTTTACAGTACTTCATATTCACTCAATGATCTTGAAGAAAATGAAACATATTATTGGAGAGTAGGGGGGAATGTTGACGATCAGTTCTCATGGTCTGATACATGGTCGTTTACAACGGCAATGCCAACAAGCATCGATTCGGGTGATGAAATACCTAAACAAACTTTTATAGATCAAAACTATCCCAACCCGTTTAATCCATCTACGACAATCCAATATGGCGTGTCGGAGGCAGCAGATGTTACGCTTTCGGTATATAACATCATTGGCCGGCGGGTAGCTGTTTTGGTTCAGGAACCCAAAAACCCCGGGTACTATTCAATATCCTTCAACGCTTCGTCACTCTCGAGCGGAATATATTTCTATCGATTTGAAACGGGAAGTTTTATAGAAACCAAAAAATTAACCCTGATCAAGTAGATTCAGGGGACTGCTTTAATTTAAATGCCTTTAATGGCTGTTTATACACTTAATCTAAAAGAAGCCACCACCTTGATGATGTAGCTAAATCAGCTAATTCTTTTCTGATTTTTTTTCTTAGCTTTTTGTTATTTGAATATAAACCCTCTAATCCACAATGACCTTCACAACCAGGGATATAAGTCTCTCTTTTTTCATTGTCGTTATCTATACACCAATTTAATCTGTCCCATTTCACATCCAACTGAACATCAGCGATCCTAATCGACCTTACTTTTTGTACATTTAATTCAATCACTAACTTTCTTTTTGGGTTATTCACAAAAGAAGTTATTTGCTGTATTGTGCTCAAAGAAGTTTCCCATACAGAGATTCTTTTCCAATTAAGACTTTTTTCTTCTGAAGAAAGATTAAATTGATTAGCTCCAATAAAATCATAGCTGGATTGTTGCAACCCTAATCTTATTACATCATCGTCATCGCTTAAAGGAGTTCCCGTTTTGTGAGGTTTTGACGATCTTTTGGTACTCATAGAATGACAGATATTTAAATAAAGACCATTAAAAATCTATCACCAATAGCTTCCATTAATGACAATCCATGGCTTACTTCAATAAATTCATTCTCCCCAGTTTCATTGTCTTCAAAATAAAGCTCAAAACCCTCTTCGGTCACTTCAACTTCTAAATAGTGTTCATCTTTCTTAATTGTGAAAAGTATACTTCCGTCTAAACCTAAAGAGACAACAGGCACAGGGATTGTGTCTTCAAAATCACTTTGCAGATCCAACCAAAATTTTTCTGCATAAGATACTATACTATATAATGGAAAATTTTCTTGAGAGGATTTTTCCTTCAATAGATCAAAATATTTATCTACTTCTTTTAACTTCTCAATTCTTCTAAGATAATCCTGGCCTCCAAGAGTTACATTACCTATGTGAACATTTTTACTTGAGGTTTCTTCATAAATTAAAAATTTTGGAGAATCAGAATTGCTAGACGTAACGCTTGCATCAAATTTGATATTAAAATTTTCTTGTGTCATAAGTATAGTCTCAAGTTTAGGTGTTATTTCTTTCTACTTTAAATAACCCAGACTTTTCTCCTTCTTCAATCTGTTTATTTAGCCAATCTCTTAATTCGTATGCAGTTTGAATATTAATTATCAAACCAAATTGTCGTTCACGTGTTATTCCTTTATCCCCTCGCTGTTCTAGGACTTTGCCTAACTTACCTCCATCAGCAATTTCATGGATTATAGTTTCGGGAAAAGTATTTCTCTGAACATAAAAATCAATGCTTAAATTTGATTTTGGAGTCCACCCCCCCATTGCACCATCAGCAAAATAAACTTGATATGACGAACTTTGCCTGTATTTTATCGGCAAAATTGGAGTTTCTTTAGATTCTTTTTCTTTTTTTTCGCTCATAATTAACCTGTTTCGTATAGAATGAACCACTATAATATGCTGCTTATTGCACGAACTTAACAATAAAATCAAAATGTACTTGCATAACAAGTGTTACCTGCGAACCGGTTCAGGTTTCGTGCTTGATCTTTGAAATAATCATCCGGCCGCAAATACACCGAACAGTTAACTTTTGACACGACACAAGTGGTCTGGACCTAACCCAGCTTTTCCAATGTCTTATTAATTCGCTTAATCACCGTTTCTTTACCAAGAAGCTCCATCGAGGCAAACAGGTCCGGGCCGAACCCCTGACCGGTAACCGCAATTCGAAGCGGCATCATCAGTTTTCCAAAACCAACATCATTTTTGTTGATGACCTCTTCAAGGTTTGATTTCAAGGAAACAGCTTCAAAATTCTCTTCATCCAGGCTCTGAATAGATTCCCGGTATTCTTTAACAAGAGCCGCGCTGTCACTTTTCCATTTTTTGAGTGCTTTTTCATCGTACGCCTCCGGATCTTTAAAGAAGAAATCACCCATTTCAAGGATCTCTTCAATCTTGCTGACCCGGTCTTTCAATAGTGATATTGCTTTTTTAAGATGTTCATCATCCGGCAGATCAACATGATCTTTATCCGCAGCAACCTTTTTAATCCTTTCAGCCAATACGCCATCAGGTTGTTCTCTCAGGTAGTGCTCGTTATACCACAGAAGTTTTTTATGGTTAAATACGGCTCCGCCTTTGCTCACACGGTCGAGGGTGAAGAGCTCACAAAGCTCATCCAGTGAATGGATTTCACTGTCGTCTCCGGGGCTCCATCCAAGGTAGGCCAGAAAATTGACCAGGGCTTCCGGCTCATAGTTTTGTTTGATGTATTCCTTTGTATTGATCGGAATTCCTTCCTCTTCCGCTTTTCTTTTGGAGAGTTTCCCACCACTGGGCGACATAATCAGCGGGAGGTGTGCCATCTCCGGCACGTCCCAGCCAAAAGCGTTGTACAGAAGTATATGCTTTGGCGTACTGCTAAGCCACTCTTCGCCACGGATAACGTGGGTGATTTTCATTTCGTGATCGTCCACAACATTTGCCAGGTGGTAGGTTGGCATACCATCGGATTTTAGCAGAACCTGGTCATCCAGTCCCTTGGTCTCAAAAGAGACGTGACCGCGAATGATATCTTCAAAACGAACGGTCTCTCTGCGCGGTACTTTCAGGCGGACCACATATTCATCTCCGGCGTCCAGTCTTTTTTCAACCTCATCCCGGGGAAGTGTAAGACTGTTTTTCATCGATTGGCGGGTGACAGCGTCGTACTTTGGCGAAGGGTTACCTGACTTTTGCAGACGCTCCCGCATTTGATCCAGTTCATCGGGAGTGTCAAATGCATAGTAGGCGTGGTCGCTTTCGATCAATTTTTCTGCATAGCTGTGATAGATCTCTTTCCTTTCACTCTGCCGGTAAGGACCGTAATCACCCCGATGGAAGGGACTTTCGTCAATCTCCATACCGCACCATTCCAGGGATTGGATGATGTCTTCCTCTGCTCCTTCAACGTATCGGCTTTGATCAGTATCCTCTATTCTGAGGATGAAGGTGCCGGATTTAAAGTGACGGGCAAACAAGTAGTTATAGAGTGCTGTTCTGAGGCCGCCAATGTGCAAAAATCCTGTGGGTGAGGGGGCAAAACGAACGCGTACGGTTCCTTCCATGCTTTGATAAATTGATATAGATTACAGATTTTCAATACATTACGAAAATAAGGTGAAATCCACTTGAAGGCTAATCAAAATCCCCGATTCTTTTCAAAATCGAGAATTCCAAAATCCACATAAATATTGTACAATAGGGTACATACAAATCAAAAGGACTATCTATGAAAAAAACGGCTGTAAAAATACTTTTCTACCTGTCACTGCTGGCTACTTTAGTATTTATACTTTCGGGATATGGATATCAATGGGGTATCTGGGAACTCGGCATGGGCTTCACTCTCTTGCGATATGGCGCATTTACTGCGATCGGGCTTCTCATCATTCAAACAGGGTTTTTCTTTTTTATGAAAGAGGCCGGATTTAAGCTAAAAGCCATGGTATTAACTGGTTTTCTTTTAACACTTATGGTTGCAGCCACAGCCATTTACTGGCAATATAAAGCCGGCAGTGTGCCTGCAATACACGATATCACAACTGATCTTCAGGCGCCACCTGAGTTCGTGGCTATGGTTCGGCTTCGGCAGGGTGCCCCCAATCCACCTGAGTATGCCGGTGAGGAAACCGCGGAGCAACAGCGTTCTGCCTATCCGGATATTCAGCCACTCGTAGTTTCGGCTCCTGAGCAGGAAGTAATTGATGAAATTGTATCGCTGATCGCTGAAAGAAAATGGGATATCGTAAGTATCAATCGTCAGGAAGGGCGTGTAGAAGCAACTGAAAAGCTGGCCTGGTACGGATTCAAAGATGATGTTGTGTTCAGGGTAACCGAAACAAACGAAGGCACACGTGTGGATATGCGATCAAAATCCCGGGTTGGCGGAAGTGATATCGGCGTGAATGCAGACCGAATCAGAAAGTTTTTTGACGATCTTGAAGCTGAATTTAGCTGAAGCACGGCGCTATCTGTAAATGCTAAACGAGCGTTTATAGAGATCCATATTCAGGCAGATTGCCAGCATGATAGAATTGGCAAGAAAAGCGGACCCTCCGTAGCTTACAAATGGCAGTGGTACACCCATAATTGGCAACATAGCTGTGGCACTTCCGATATTTACCACAAAGTGGGCAAAGTAGATAAATGTAACACAAACAATTACAAGTTGTGCAAAAGGGTGTTTATGTGCTCCTGCCATCGACAGCAATTTCAAAAACAGCAGGCCATAAAGTATGATAAGGAGTGCTGAACCCATAAACCCAAACTCTTCTCCCACAACACAGTAGACAAAATCGGTCCACTGTTCCGGTAAAAATCTGAGCTGAGTTTGCGTTCCTTCCATGAATCCTTTCCCCGAAAATCCGCCGGACCCAATAGCTGTTTTAGCCTGGAGTACATTCCAGCCGGCCCCTTGAGGATCCAGAGATGGGTTCACAAACGCCTCTACACGTGCCCGCTGATGTGGCTGAAGTATATGCTGAAGACCCACTTCTGTTCCAACAATTACGATTAACCCCAGTACTAACGCAGAAATGTTCAGCCATTTTGTTCGCTGCAGAAACAAGACTGCAAGTGCTACAATAATAGCGGCGGCAATACCAAAATAGAGACCAATTACGGTAAAATAGCCGATGATTGCAGGGGAGATAATCAGCAAAGATATTCCGTATGGCAGGCCTGACCAAAAAAGCACAACCGGAATGAGTGTCAGAAGAATTAACGCTGTTCCGGCATCATTCTGCAACAGAATAATTGAGACGGGAACGAGAATCATGAAGACGGTTGTAAGAGCTGTTTTGAGGTTGCCAACAGATACATCTCTTTGGTGAGTCAGGTAGGTGGCAACCGCTAAAATGGTGGCCAGTTTCAGGAACTCACTGATTTGTAACCTTAATCCAAAAATAGACAACCAGTTTCTATTACCGTTCACTTCAACGCCTATAAATACAGTTAAAACTGCAAGAACAAGGCAAATAGCATAGATGATGTAAGCCAGGCCCTGGAATGTTCGGGGATTTATAAACTGAACACCAATGAGAATGACAACAGAGAGGGCAATCCAGGTGAGCTGGCGATAAAAATTATTTTGAATGAATTCCGGCAGAAACTGGGATACCGGGCCAAGCGTAGCGCTGTAAATAGCCACAAGGCCGATGGATGCAGTCATCAGCCATAAAAGTACAACCGACCAGCTAAAGTCTCTCAGATTAATCATTCGTCTCCACCGCTTCTGTCTGTATGGCTTCTTCCTCAATCACAGGGACAATCTCTTCTTCTATAAGCTGGTCCTGATCTTGAATTTCGTCATCGCTGGGTGGCTCGTAGTTTAGTACATGATCCAATACGTATTGTCGTTTCAAATCGCCCCCGAGGTATTGCTCAATCATCAGTGATGCCACAGGAGCCGCTGAAATAGAGCCATACCCAGAGTTTTCAGTTAACACGGCTATTGCAATCTGGGGGTCATCATAAGGAGCGAAGGCAATGAACCAGCCATGGTCTTCACCGTGAGGATTTTGAGACGTACCGGTTTTACCTGCTGTGGGTATATCTTTGATGTCCGTAAACCAGCGGCTGCTGCCATCTGTTACCACTTCCCGCATTCCTCCCTTCACGGCATCAATGTAATCGGTTCTCAACCACTCAATTTGTTCTTTATATGGATTGGTATAGCTGACACTGTTATCGTTTTGATGGATCTCTCTAACCAGGTGAGGCTGTACACGATACCCGCCGTTTGCAATTACAGATACAGCGACAGCCATTTGCAAAGGTGAAACAGACACCATGCCCTGACCAACCCCAAGGCTCATCAAATCACCTATCCCCCAGTTGCGTTCTCCGAAGTTAAGGTTCATATACTCGGTATCGGGAATGATACCGCGGGTTTCAAAAGGGAGATCAATATTGTTTTGTGGACCCATTCCAAAATCACGGATTTTATCGGCCCAGTCGTCAAGACCGCCGTTACTGCCGATACGGTCCATCATCCAGAAAAAGTAGTAATTACTCGACTTTGCCAGTGCTTTTTTCAGGTCGTACATACCCGGATCTGCAAGGTCTCTGTAGGCCCGCCCCCGAATATAGCTCCCGGTACTGCGTATTTCCATATTCGGTGTGATCAGGCCGGTATGCAACCCGTAGAGCCCCATAAATGGCTTGAACGTAGAACCGGGCGGCTGGCGGGATGAAATAGCCCGGTTATACAGAGGCTTCAGGGAATCAACATTTACAGATAACCAGTAGTTGCTATCCATGCGGCCAGACAGGCGGCCAAGATCGTAATTGGGGGCACTTACCAGGGACAGGATTTCACCATTGTTGGGATTGAGTGCAACAATACCACCTGTTTTTCCCTGCATCAATTTTTCGCCGAGTTCCTGTAGTTCGGCATCAATTGTAGTGACAAGATTGGAACCTTTTTGGGGGGATACATTTAAATTTCCTTCATCAAATGAACCGAGGGTTTGTCCATATGCGTTCACTCTGAGGTAACTGGTGCCTTTCTGCCCGCGGAGGTATTCATCGTAAACCATCTCGATACCGCTTTTGCCGATCTTGTCTCCCAGCCTTAGCTCCTCATTTTCAACATAATCGTTAGGGGAGGCTTCACGAAGGTATCCAAGAAGGTGAGATGCAGACAGGTCGAGGGGATAATTACGTTTACTCTCAACCTGGTGGCCGATGCCCGGTAACCGCCATAAATTTTCTTCAACGGCAGAAAATGTTTCAAAAGGCACCTCTGTAAACAGCCGAGAGGTTTGATGCCAGGAATAGTTTTGTGCTTCGGTAATTCGTTCCAGTACAAGTTCCTGTTCTAACCCTAAAATGTCACTCAATGCCGCCAAATTTTCCATCTCAAATTTAGAAGGGGTGATGGTGATGGAATAAATCGGCTGGTTATCTACAAGAATTTTCCCGTTTCTGTCAAATATTAAACCCCTGGCAGGATTCACAACATCCATCTTGATGGAGTTTTGCCGGCTCAGCGGTGCATATTCCTGATGATCCAGTATCTGAAGCTGGAAAATACGGCCGAGTGTAATAATCGCTCCGAGAACGATAATTCCCTGGAGAATTTTGACCGAAAGTTGAATGTTTTGAGTTTTCCTGCGATTTGCCATAGTTATCTGCTGCGCACAAGGTGTAAAAAGCTGCCCAATACAGCCGTGAACAGGGTACTCACAAGCAATAAACTGATAACCACATATTCACTTGCGTATGTACCGGTGAAAGAACTAACGATGTAGAATATAATATTATGCAAAAATGATGCCCCTAAAACGATTAAAAAAATCTGCCAGACAAGAAACTGGTTTTCTGAGGTCCTGTTCAGAAAATTATGAAGTACAAAAACAGTGAAAACTTTCGTAAACAGGTGCAGTCCCCAAAGATCTGTAAATGCATCCTGCAGAAGCGCAACAAATGCAGTTAAGAGCAGAACTTCGGTTTTAGATTTTTTTGTGCAAATCCAGAGAACATACAACAGCACCAGGTCAGACTGAGCATTGTAAATTGTAAGATGCCGCAACAAAACTATTTGTATGGCAACGGCACCCAACCCCAGCAAGATGTACTTCAGAATATCAGACCGCATTAAAATAGCTCCTGCTGGTCTTCTTCAAGTTGTTGTATGAGGGTGTCCGGCTCAAAATCAACAATAAAGGCTTCGGCTGCCGTATAAAGATCGGCAAACGCCTGAAGGTATACAGTCTGAGTTTCAATTCCGTCTCCGGGTTCAAGGCGTGTTATCTCACCAATGGGTAACCCCGCCGGGAACTGGTTGCTGAATCCCGAAGTCTGCACAATCTGTCCCGGTTCAAGTTCAATGGTTTGGGGGATATGGTTCAGTACAAGTTCATTATGCAATTCACCCGGCCACGATACAATACCGTATGCCCGGGATTCGGCAACATTTGCACTTACCCGGAACAAAGAATTGGAGTAGGGAAGTACCTGGGAAAATTTTTTATTTACCAATATGATTTGCCCGATAAGGCCGTCTGAATTGATAACAGACATGCCAACTGATGCTCCTTCTTCGGTACCGGCATCTATCGTGAGTGTGTTATTTAATCCGTTCAGATCTTTGGCTACAATGCGTACGGGAATAACGGAATGATCGGTTTGATCCTGAAGCTCCAGCAGTTCTCGTAAAATTCTGTTTTGCTCTTCAACAGACCGGAGCCTGCTTAACTCGTCCTGCAGAAGAATATTCTGGCGGTGAAGATAGGTGTTCGTTGTAAGTGCCTGGCGGTAAACCCGGATTACTGAAAGTGGTTGCTCGAGGTAGCTAAGAATTGTTATGGAAGCCTTCCTTGCGTTTTGAAGGCCGCCATCATGCCGGCTTATCATCATAGCGATGGCACACAGAAGCAAGATCGCTGCCAGTATGTAATCTTTTGCATCTGATAGGCGTCGCATTAGCTATATGAAATGTTTAGGAAACCACAGTTCTGTAATATTCAATGTCTTCGAGAATAGAGCCCGTACCACGCACAACAGCCGTCAGCGGATCTTCAGCAATATGAACCGGCAGATCGGTTGTCTCCATAATCAGCTTATCAAGATTTTTTAGAAGAGCACCACCTCCGGTTAACATAATACCGCGGTCAAGAATGTCGGCCGACAGCTCAGGAGGGGTCTGTTCCAGTGATTTTGTGATGGACTCCACAATGGTATTAACGGATTCGGAGATCGCTTCGCGTACATCTTTCGACGTAACCTGGCGGGTGCGCGGTACACCGTTAACAAGATCACGGCCCTTGGTGATCATCTCCAGTTCTTCATCCAGCGGAGCTGCACTTCCAATCTCACATTTTATCTTTTCAGCGGTACGTTCACCAATCAGGAGATTGTGATTTCGCCGAAAATAGTTGATAATATCATCGTTCAGTTCATCTCCGCCCAGGCGGACCGACTGTGCATAAACAATTCCTGAAAGGGCAATAACGGCAATTTCAGTTGTTCCGCCGCCGATATCTACAATCATATTCCCAACAGGTTCATGCACATCTAACCCGATACCAATTGCGGCAGCCATCGGCTCATCTACAAGATATACTTCTTTGGCACCGGCATGTTCAGCACTGTCTCGCACGGCGCGGCGCTCAACTTCAGTTATGCCGCTTGGCACACATACCACCATCTGCCTGGTGGTGGAATACCATTTCACTTTCACTTTCTTGATCATTCCGCGAATCATCTGCTCGGCTACTTCAAAATCAGCAATCACACCGTCTCTGAGCGGACGAACGGTTCGGATATTCCGGTGAGTTTTTTCGTGCATCAGCCGGGCTTCATGACCGGTTGCCACAGGTGTATTTTGATTATTGAGAGCAACAATGGAAGGTTCATTCAAAACGATGCCCTGATCCTTTGCGTAGATCAACGTATTCGCTGTGCCAAGGTCGATTGCAATGTCGGTGTATAAAAAATCAAAAAGGCCTTTTTTTCTCTGGTTTTTTGATGTCTTGGTCTTAGTCTGAGTATATATATCGGACATCGATTTTTGAAAGGTTTTGCAAAAAATTTAGGGGTAATTAAATAAAAATACGAGTTTGTATCTCTATTTGCGAACGATAGTTTACCTATTTTAGACCGCCTACCTCAATGTCTGAAGTGACGGATACCGGTAAATACCATCGAGATATTATGTTTATCGGCCATATTTATAACTTCTTCATCCCGAATGCTGCCACCCGGCTGAATAATTGCAGTGGCACCTGCTTTAGCGGCTGCTTCAACACCATCAGCAAATGGGAAAAATGCATCTGAAGCCACAACACTTCCTTTAATGGCAAGCCCTTCGTTTTCCGCTTTTCGGATGGCCAGTTCAGAACTGTCTACCCGGCTTGGCTGACCGGTACCAATACCAACCGTTTGCATCTCTTTAGCATACACAATTGCGTTTGATTTTATGTGTTTTACCACGGTCCATGCAAACCGGAGGTTAAGCATTTCGTTATCGGTGGGCTTGCGTTTTGTAGGGATCGCCAGTTTCTCCTCGTCGATTACAAGATGGTTTTCCTGCTGCAGGAGTGCTCCGCCGAATATCGAACGATAGGATACATCATCGGTCTGTTGGGGTGTGTCCAGTATTTTTACAAGCCGCCTGTTTTTTTTCTGTTTGAGAAGGGCCAGGGCATCATTCGTGAAACCGGGCGCAAGAATAATCTCGGTAAAGATTTCATCGATCTTTTTTGCGGTTTGAAGATCCAGTGTTTGGTTGCAGCAAATGATCCCTCCAAATGGTGAGGTGGTATCTGTCGAAAAAGCTTTGTCATAAGCCCCGGCCAATGATGATGCTGTGGCAACTCCACAAGCTACCGTATGTTTAAAAATAGCGACCGTAGGCTTGTTATCCCGGAAATCAGCGATCAGCTGAAGTGCACCGTCGAGATCGAGGTAGTTGTTGTAGCTGAGCTGTTTTCCATGAAAACAATTGATATATGTATTCTGGTTACCGAATACGCCAGCTTTTTGGTGCGGATTTTCACCATACCGTAACTCACCGGACTGGGGAATTGCTGCTGAAAACTGGCGCGGAATATCGCGTTCTTCAAGACGGTTAAAATATTGGCTGATGGCAGCATCGTATGCGGCAGTATGTTCAAAAGCCTGGCGCGCGAGACTTCTTCGTGTATCAAAAGAGATGCCTTTTGAGCCGGATAGTTCATCGGCAAAAGCGGTGTACTGTGCCGGTGAAGTGAGAATTGCTACGTGCGCGAAATTTTTTGCTGATGCCCGTACCATTGTCGGGCCTCCAATATCGATGTTTTCCGTTGCAACTGCAGGTGTGACGTGCTGGTTAGCTACCGTCTGCGCGAACGGATAGAGATTGACAACCACAAGGTCAATGGGTTCAATACCAAGCTTTTCAAGTTCATCAAGGTCAGGCTGATGACTTGTCCGGGCCAGGATACCCCCGTGAATACCCGGGTGAAGGGTCTTTACCCGCCCGTCCAGGCACTCTTCAAAGTTGGTTAGATCGCTGACATCCGTGACGTCAAGACCGGCGTCACGCAGGGCTTTTGCAGTCCCTCCGGTGCTGATAAGTTCAACTCCTAAATCTTGCAGTGTTTTTCCCAGTTCAGCGATTCCGGTTTTGTCTGATACTGATAGTAGTGCGCGTTTTGGTTTAAGGGAGGTGGTGGGTAGGGAGGATAGCGGTTGTAGTGACACGTATTTAATTACTTAATTTCGGTTAAAATCAATTTAATTACTTTCGGCAGAAGCTCATGCTCCTCTTTTAAAACCTTTTTTGCAAGGCTTTTTGGAGTATCCAGTGCATCAACATGTACGGTGCGCTGGTCAATGATGGTTCCGTTATCGTAAACCTCATCTACATAGTGAACGGTACAGCCTGTTTCCGTTTCACCATTTCGAAGTACAGCTTCGTGAACTTTCAGACCATAATAGCCCTTGCCTCCGTACTTAGGAAGCAAAGAAGGGTGGATATTGATGATTCGTCCCCTGTACTCACGGGTAACCGCATCCGGTATTTTCTTAAGGTACCCGGCGAGAATAATAAGGTCTGGATTACACTGCCTGAGTGTATCCAAAAGCCGTTCCGAAAACTCTGGTTTCTCCGGCTCAATTACGAACACAGGTATATTGTGTAACCTGGCTCTTTTGATTGCTCCTGCTTGTTTCCGGTCAGAAATCAAGCCGGTAATGTTTGCATTGATACTGCCGGAAGTGATAGCGTCAATTACAGACTGAAAGTTTGTTCCGGACCCGGATGCAAAAAAAACGAGATTATGCACGATGGCAGTTTCGGTGCGGTTTTAGCGGGTCTGAAAGATAGGAAAAATCAACCCTACTATTCACCCTCTTTTTGCGGGAGTGTACTATCGGACACAGACTGGATATTTTCAAGACGAAAAATTCTGTAGTTGTTAAAACTCCAGTGAATCTGGTTGATAGAAATCTTCACAATGGTGGCGATAGGGATGGCCACAAGCATACCCAGAATTCCCGCTGTTTGTGCACCAATCAGGATGATAAACAAGATGGCAACCGGGTGCATATCGGCTGACTTTGAAAAAATGAGCGGCTGTAAAACAACGTTGTCCAGAATCTGAGCCATTAAAACGGCAATAATACAGGGAATAACCAGGGAAAAATCACCGGTTTCGATGATGGAAATTAAAATCGAGAGTATGTAGCCTATTAGCGGCCCGAAATAAGGAATGGAGTTAGCCAGGCCAATTGCAATCCCAACCGAGGCAGAGTTGTTCAGGCCGGCTACAGAAAGCGCCAGCCAGCTTACAATGCCAACGAGTGTACACTGCACAAAAACAGATCGAAAATAGATGCCGAGCCGGGTTTCAATTTTGTCTACAAGGCTGAGAATGGTTTCAAAATATTTATTGGGAACCAGTTTAAGCAGATCACGACGAATTTTATGCCCGTCTTTCAGAAAGAAGAATGTAGCAAATGGAATGACCAGGAACGCGGCAAAAAGATTGGTGAAAATATCGATCACATTCGTCACAACATCGGAAATCTGGCCAACATCAAAAAGGTTATCAGACATTATCGCGATGTTATCCCTTAGAAAACCTTCTGGGATAAATTCAAAATTATTAATAATGCTTACTTCAATTTGTTCGGCAATAAACCGCAGGTTGTCAATGTCGAGCTGGCGGGCAAGGCTGGCCATCTGGTTTGCAACAATTGGAATGACCGACGTTGAGCCCCAAACGATTACTAAAATGAGCGTGGCAAGAGTCAGCGTGGTGGAAACGGTACGGTTCATTCCCGCAGCCTGCAGGCGGTTCACGATCGGGTCCAGCATGTAGCTGATCAGCATGGCTATGACGGCATAAGCCACAAGGTTGCTGTAGTTATAAATAATCAACCCGACAAGTATCAGTCCGGTTCCGCCAATCACCGACTTTATAACTTTGTCGAGAGTAAGATTCTTAAGCATCCAATCGCCTGGTTATGTTAGGCATCGCCTGTTTTATCTTTTCTGAAGAATATCCCTTTCCGGCAAGATATCGAAATATTTTTTGTTCTCGTTTAAAAGAGTCGGGTTCCCGCAGAAAATGTTTCCGGCGCTTCAGCACAAGTTCAGTACAAGCTTCAACAGGATTAATTTGCTCCTGGAGATCTGAGATTACGCGTGTAATAACATTTGGTGGAATGCCTTTTGAAAAAAGGGCGGATTCAATTTTTCGGGGTCCCCAGCTGCGTAAATGAAATTTGTCGTGTGCGAAAGATGAGGCGTATGAATAGTCATTCAGCAGATCTTTTTCTCTGCATTGAAAAATGACTTCCTCAACAACATTGGAATCCAGGTCTTTATTTAACAACTTTCTGCGTAGTTCTTCCGAACCGTGATCACGCCTGGCAAGAAGCCGGTAGGCACGGTCTTTGGCAGCTCGTAACTCTTCTGCATAAACAAGTTTGTTATAAAGATCCCGGGTGAGCTGTGTACCTTCTTTGAGAGAGTAGGAGGTAAGCGTTTGGGATGATACCCCAATCAGAAAAAGGTTGTCATGAAATAGAGAAAACCGGTCGGAATTCTTTTTTTGAGGAGAGACAGATGTAACCGTAAGAGGCAGGGAGTTTAACGGACCTGCCTCC
>JAWLEH010000088.1:0-2561 GCA_041686215.1 Balneolaceae bacterium
GCGTGTATTGCCTCGGGGTTTTTTAACTCGAATCTGCAAACCTGGGGCGGTGCCCCAGGCTGTGATTTGTGACCCCTTCAGGGTCTTATGCAAAAACGAAAATGTAGCTTGTTCACTTGTTCACGTTTATTCCAAGAAAAATGGGGGAATTCATTTTACCCACACGAATCAACATAGAGCCTTAAAATAGTTGTTTTTGATAAAATTTAAAGAGCTGAGCCCACTCCGAAAAGTCATATGTTCTGAAAAATAATGGCCCAAGCTTAAATAATTTAGACATTTAATCCCTCTCTATTAGTTAGAGAGGGATATAGGGTGAGTCCGGAAGAGAAACCTAAATTATTTTAGCTTGTTATCAAGGCCCGTTCTTTATCTAACTTTTCGGAGTGGGCTCAAGAGCTGCAAAACAGAATTCGTAGAAACCGATTTGACTACAAGACGGATCAACTTCCCAACTCCTGGTGAGGGCATGCAGAGAATTCCCTGGTATTGGTCACCACAGGTTAACATGCAGTGTCAGGGCCACACCCCCGATTGGCTGAACGGTATTCACGTTTGCAAAACTATGAAGCCCAAGTCCCGCGTGCCGAACCGGCTTCCAGGTAACCCTGCCTTCAACCGGAAACCCGATCATGGTATCTATATCTTCCCTGTTTCCGGTCGCAAAGAGTTTAGGATACCCCTTTCCACCGATCACTCCCACCCCCACTCCTGCAGAAACCTGAAATGAGCGAACAGCAATCACACGTCCATATAATCCCGCTATTTCCCATGTTTCACCTGCCGGTTCCATATCGGTACTTATCCCGCGCAGAATAAATTGGTGCCCACTATTTCTGGCAGTGATGCCGGCAGTAATTCCGGGCCCGAGAGTCGTAATGCCGGCTCCGGTATATACACCAAAATCAAACCCGCTCGGCGAAGCTGACAACGTTTGACCATTTACCGGATTTGGAAACAAAAGACCTGCCATAATAATCAGGCCATACAGGCTTCCGACCAACCAAGTGATCGTCCCGGTTGATACTTTAATTTTACTGTTCAAATGCTTCATCTGATCAAAAACGAGTATTTACGATATTTGCAAAATCGGAACCGAACGTGTATGAGATAGCGATAAAACCCGATAACTCAAAATCGGTAGACAATTCTTGTTGTCGCAACAGAACATCTTCCAGGCTGGTACTTCCGATTCGCAGGGACAGCTGATCTTGAACCATTTCAAAACTCGTACCAGCGCTCAGCGAAAATCCCTCGAACAGGCGAACTGATATCCTTCCAAAAAACTCAGCGCGTCGTTTTTCAAAATCGTGGAAGTATTGCGATCCCACAAGTCCGCTGCTGATCGTCCCCCAGGGCTGTTCAATACCAATGGTAGCAGAAATCTCATGGTTGATCAGATGTTCCTCAAACTGATTAAAAATCGTTTCATCATAGTAATCCAGATAGCTGTATCCCAGCCTATAGGAAAATGTTATGGCTTTTCGTGTGGCAATATCATAAGGCAGCAGGCTGTATTCTATCCCTGGATTTATGCGGATACGATTTTTAATATTTTGGTCATTTCGTGTCAGGTAGTCTGCAAAAAGCCCGGCTGACCAGTGGTCGTTTATACTTCGAATCACATAACTGTCAATACCGTGTCTGTGACGACGACTCACAATTGGATCTTCATCACTGGATCGTTCGATTTCATCAAATGAATAGTTGAAGTAAGGACGAAACCGTATTTTCCAATCTTCTGTAACTTTGTTAGCGTAGAACCCCCATCTGGAATCAAACTCCGTTCTGCTCGATTCCATTTCCAGTCTCAGCGATCCCGCGTAGATCTCAAATACCCAATATCTCCATGGATCTTTTGGGGTTTCCCGTGTTGAAACCGCCATATCATCCCCTTCGTAGCTGAGAGAAAATCCGGCCGTCCCTGAGGATCGCAGTATGTATGGAAACAATCCCATCCGGATTACGCTGTTGATTTCTTCCCGGATTTCACTTTCAGAAGCATTTCGCCCCACTGTCTGCTCAAATTCAAAGTTCATATTGTTGAACTCCCGTCGGCCAATAAACGAAAAATCAAACCTTCGGCCTCCATCTCCGGTTTGCTGATCGGTAATAAACAGGTGAATATCAGCCTGTGCGGGTTCTCTCACGTAGTCCACAAACGGTATTTCTCGCCTGATGTGGTTATAGTCACACCTGTCACAATCAATAAAAACGCGGGGAGTAGGATCTTCTTCAAGATCTTGTGTCAAGACTCTATCAGGCACAAGTAGCAACATCATTAAAAAGACAATCAAACCACAAATTCTGCAATTCCGATTTCTTCGATTGAGCGTACCTAACCATCGCCAGGACATGAAAAAAATGGTAGAAATGAGTGCCATCAGTAGTATTTCACCTTTTCGGCTATAGATTACTGTGATTTGTGATATCCTTATATTATACCAAATTTATTCTTTAGAATCGAAATGCAGGCACAGTGTTACAATTACCGATGACTGATACACCGGTAAAATTCAGGCTACATTTCTCTCAGCACAAAAGGTTCTTTTTTTTGAATA
>JAWLEH010000088.1:2661-14646 GCA_041686215.1 Balneolaceae bacterium
ATGAACACCATGCACCTGCAGGATATTTACACCTACCCGATCAAATCCCTTGGCGGTATACGCCTGGAAGAAGCAACACTTGAAGAGAGAGGACTGAAATACGACCGTCGTTGGATGCTGGTGGATAAGAAAGGGAAGTTTCTGTCTCAGCGGAAACACCCAAAAATGGCGCTGCTGCAGACGCGGATTTCTGACAGTGGAATTTTAGTAAAACATAAAGATGATCCGGAAAAGACTATTCTCATTCCGTTTGAAGCGAATTCATCACAACTTCGTCAGGTAACGATATGGGAAGATCGTGTGGAAGCACGCCTTGTGGATACTGGTATCAGCCGGTGGTTTTCGGAGTTTCTGAACATTGCCTGCGACCTTGTGTTTATGCCACCATCCACGAAGCGAAAATTGAAGCCCAAATATGCTGTGAATGGGGAATCGGTTAGTTTTGCAGACGGTATGCCCTACCTGCTCATCGGGCAGTCATCACTGGATGATCTGAACTCCCGGCTTGAAAACCCGGTGCCGATGAACCGCTTTCGTCCCAATTTCGTGTTTTCCGGAGGGATACCTTTCCAGGAAGATGAGTGGGATATCGTGTCGATTGGAGATGCGCGATTCAAAATCACGAAACCTTGTACGCGATGTGTGGTTACCACTGTGGATCAGCAGACCGGGGAAAAAAACAGGGAGCCGCTGGCCACACTTGCAACCTATCGAAATGTTAATGGAAAAGTGATGTTTGGCCAGAACATGTTGCTGCTGGAGGGAGACCGGGTTCAAACCGGGGATCGTATCACGTTTGATAAAGCAGGGCTTGATGAGACCGTATGACGTTGTAACCTGAGTTCGAATCTTAATAAATTTCATTTATTCGGTACGAAGTTTCCCCTAAAAAGGGGAGATATCTCCGAAGGAGTGCCTTCGGCAAGAGGGGTGCTCATCGGTTTTTCCACTGATTTGTTGAACATCCCCCTGTATCCCCCTTTTTTCGCCGTGGGCATCCCCTCGGGAAAGGGGGACTTTTGATGTCATTGATTAAGAATCGAACTCAGCTTTGTAACAAATCTCTTGCGCAAGCGTCCGCTTGTGCAATTCGGGCCCATAAGGAAAATTCCATGTATTTCAATCATATTCAGCGCTGATGGCACGTTCATCAACCATTAACAGGGATTCTCTACTTTTAGATATAGACTTGGCTTAACAGCTAAAAAGCAATTGCCTCTACAGATAACAAATAACAGGAGATACCATGTATGAAGCCATGTTTAAAATGGGACGAACAAGACTCACTAATCAATTGCAGGCTATTGAAGAAGATCAGTTACTTAATCGTTTGCACCCGGAATCCAACAGTGCCGGGTGGCTGCTACGCCATATTTCTGAAGTAGAGCTTCTTTTTGCAAAAAATGTATTCGGCCGTGATGTAAAAGTGAAAGCCCAAACCATTGGCTCAATAGCGAAAGATCGTGGTCAATTTGACGAACTTCAACCCTTGATCGATCTCATCAAAAAAGCTGAGAATGAACTCGGGTCCGCCATTCAGGCGGTTGAAACCTGGAGTGATGAAGTGACCACAGCAGAGTTTGGAACAGTCACCAAAGCCGAAGCGCTGGCGCGGATTATGACCCATACCGCCTATCATGCAGGCCAGGTTTCACTGGCTGTGAAATATGGGAGAGCCCCGGAATAACCTGGTCACTTCTGAATGATTACCTTTGGAATGCAACTCATTTAATCGTAATTTTACGATCAATAAAACAATACATTCCAAGTTGAAATATTCAAATGAACAAACCGACAGAAACAAAGATGCTACTTGAAGTATTTGATCCCGCCATGTGCTGCAGTACCGGTGTGTGTGGCCCAGATGTTGACGATTCACTGGCTGATTTCGCGAACGACGTGAAATGGCTCAAATCAAAGGGAATAGACGTTCAGCGTTTTAATCTGGGACAAGATCCGGAAGCGTTTAAATCGAACGCGGCAGTTCTATCACGGCTGAAGAAAGAGGGATCAGAATGCCTGCCTCTTATTTTGGTGAACGGTGAACTGGTATCCGAAGGCGGCTATCCCGACCGGGGTCAACTTACCAGTTGGCTTGCAATCACTCCCGATCATAAAAATGGTACTGCACAGTCATCAGATCTGCTGCACGCGCTGAACGTAGCGGTTACCGAAGGAGATGAAGAGAACATGAAAGCACTGTTTGAAAATGGAAAAACAAAAGGTATTTCCGTACAGGAGCTGGTAGAAGCCATGCAGGATGGCATCAACAAACGACAGCGTGTGACCCGGGCCACACTCCAAACCGCAAATGAGTTATTGGGCATAAAACCCGGTGGCTGTACTCCCGGAGGCGGGTGCTGCTGAGGAGGCATGAGGCAAATCATCCCAACTTTATCCGGGAAATTTTCAATACGGTCATACCGTGTCTCCCGATGGGATTCCGTTGGGGAAGCGCAGGATGACGCTCCTCCCGGACTGATACACGTGTAATTCAGTAATAATAACAATCGAACTCAGATTAAGACATTTAACCACTGCCAAAGCATCCCAATCATGAAAAATCTGCCGAAAATCACTCCATATATCTTTTTCACCGGAAAAGGCGGGGTGGGTAAAACTTCCCTGGCCAGTGCCGCGGCCGTAAAGCTTGCCGACGAAGGCAAGAGCGTGCTCCTGATCAGTACCGACCCGGCCTCGAATTTGAAGGAAGTTCTCGAAACAGATGTAACTGAGAAAATTACACAGATCAACGGGCTTGAGAACTTGCATGCCGTTAATATTGACCCGGAGCTGTCGGCTGAGGAGTATCGGCAGCGGGTAATTTCGCCCATGGAAGATATTCTGCCTGACCATGACATCGAGAAGATCCGGGAAGAACTGTCGGGCGCCTGCACCACCGAAATTGCAGCGTTTGATGAATTTGCAAGATATGTGGCAGGAGATGAGGATGAACAGCCCTATGACGTAATCATTTTTGATACGGCCCCGACCGGCCACACCCTGCGCCTGTTGGAACTGCCCGCGGCATGGAGCAATTTTATTGAATCAAATCCTGACGGTGCCTCCTGCATAGGCCCGTCATCTGCGCTGAAGACGAGCCAGGAACGATATCAAAAAGTAGTGGAGCGCCTGCAGGATAAAGGAGCAACCACGATTTACCTGGTCAGCCGTCCGGATGGTTCTGCGCTGCGCGAGGCCGATCGTTCCGGGAAAGAACTGGATGAGATGGGACTTTCGAACCAGGTGCTGCTTATCAATGGTTATTTTGAGCCGGTTGACGAATCAGATCCATTCGCTAAAAAAATGAAAGAGAAGTCCGATGAAACCATCCGGCAGATGCCGGAACGGCTACAGGACATGGAACAGATGGTATTTCCGCTGAGGCCGTATAACCTGTTGGGAACCGATCGCCTGAGAACCGTCTTTGAACCACTGGACAGGGAACAGATCAAACTAAACAGCAGCTCTATTCTGACGGAGCAACACGAAAGTGAACTTCCCGATCTTGACGCCCTTGTCGATAATCTCTCATCAGATAAAGAGAACGGCCTGATCATGACAATGGGAAAAGGAGGTGTGGGCAAAACCACCATTGCGGCAGCCATTGCTTTTAAACTCGCTGAACGCGGCTACCCCGTTCACCTTACCACAACCGATCCGGCGGCTCACCTGCTGGATCATATCGGCGACCTGAGTATCCCGGAAAATATGACGGTGGACCGAATCAACCCGGATGAAGAAAAACAGGCCTATATCCAGAAAGTGCTGAAACAGCGCGGTAAAAATAAAACAGACGAAGAGCTGAAGCTGCTTCGGGAAGATTTGGAATCTCCCTGTACCGAGGAAGTGGCGGTGTTTCAGGCTTTCTCGAAAGCCATCCACGAAGCCAAACGTAAATTTGTGGTGATGGATACTGCACCGACCGGTCACACGCTGCTGCTACTCGATACCACGGGCAGCTACCACAAAGAGATTCTTAGAAACTCAAAAATGGATACCGGCAAGCTCAAAACGCCATATATGTATCTGCAGGATCCGCAATACTCCAAATTGCTGATTGTTGCCCTGCCTGAAACCACCCCGATCACGGAAGCAGCCAAACTCCAGGATGATCTGCGTCGATCAAACATTGAACCCTACGCATGGATCGCCAACCAAAGCATGTCGGCCTCAGAGATCTCAGATCCACTGCTGAAACAGCGTGCAGCCGAGGAAGTTCCTCTGCTGGAGGAGATTGCAGCTAAACATGCCAAAAAACTTTACACGATTCCCTGGGTGGCAGAAGACCCTGTACTACAATCACTATTTGAAAAAGGAGAACATTCGGGTGCGGCAGTCGATTAAACGATCGGTAATGGTTTTACTACGTTTAAAACGGCAGCGGTATCCAGGAAGCTGAGGAGAAGAGACCAAGCATGAAAAGAAGTGCTATAAGAAAAGTTCCCATCACAATGGCACCTGCGGGCGGATCCACATGGGTATCTCCATGAGCAAAAAATATACGCTGAAAGAGTTCGCCAAAGAGCGCAGCAATCCATCCAAATAGTGCACCGGTAAGAAGCATCGCACCCAGTGAGTGCTCCGCAAATTCTCCACCCGTTGCTGCCACAATCGCCGTACTTCCAACAAGAGAGATGTGATGCGTAACCGGGATTCGTTCCACTCCGAGATTCAAAAACAGTAGTGTTGCGGCGCTGATACCAAAGGGCAGAAATACGCTGCCTGTCTGATATGTAATGAACGCAGCCAGCACCCCAACAATAACACCCAAAATGGATACATCTGCCCATTTATACTGGTGTCCCAGCCAGGGCTCGACCAATAGCCGTCGCTTTTTCTCTCCCTCAGCCTGAACCTTTCGTTGTTCACCCGCGGCAAATGGAGCCATATTCAGAACTCCTTTTTTTGCTTCACCGATTACCGGATAGCCAAGAAACAGGCGGTGTGCGAGCGCTGACAGAACTACGGCAACTGCGATGGGGTCCCATGGCATACCAACTGTGGCAGACAGGGTTGTAATCCAGTATCCCAGAATTCCGAAAAATCCGCCTACAATCAGCACATCTGGTTTCGGACCCTGCGCGTATGCAATATTTTTCGCCTCATGGTAGGGAAAACCGGTGTCCATGTACCCTTTTTTAGCTGCATAGGCCGATGCTGCAGCTCCTCCTGCAAAACTAATGTGAGGCCCAAATACCGGGCCAAAACCAAGCTGGTCAGTTATTGCACCGGCCTGTTCCAGTGTTGAGGGATCAAAACCGGCAACTGATGAGAGATCACCCGCCAGTATTTTTACACCTTCCCCAAGCATTACCAAAAACCCTGTAAAAATAAATGCGGGCAGTGCTCCAATCGCTGCCCCAAACGCTCCTCCGGCAAATGCCGCGAGTATCATCCCTAACCACCAAAGTTCAGCAAATTCAGCCATATACTGTTAGTAAGTCACAACGGTTAATTTGCGATCATGATAGCGCGAATCGTATCAACTATCAATCATAAATCCAGGCGGCCGCGGTTTGATGATATGAACTGAAGAAGATCGACACTCACAGAAAGGTAGGGTGTTTTTAAAAATTGTTTTCCATCCACAGGCGACCAGTGCCAGTTAAGTCCGGCCGCCATTCCCCGCTTGGGCCTGACAAGTACGCCGATTCCGGGCGGTAAATCTTCGCGGAGAACCAGGGTTGCTGAGAGGCCGGAAAAATTCTCGAGATACTCACCGCGGTACCAGAGGTGGCCCAGTAACTCCACCATCAGCGTCTCTTTTACCCGCAGATCCTTAACATCCCGAAATCCATCGAGCGGAATTTGAATACCCGGCGCGGGGTGCAGAAAAATAAACTGCCCCGCCGGCGGTGTTCGGATGTCCCAGTTTTTCACAGCAGAATTCAGTGAAATTTCCCAGGGATACATCACAAATCCGTGATCCATAAAGTTGGTCCATTTTCGGTAAGATGACTCAATTTCTTCAAGAATTGCCCGGTCTGCATCGGCACGAAGAATCAGCAGCAGTTCATTGGCTGCGTTGGCCCGGTATCGAATATCTTCCGCCTGGGCTTCAGTAAGTATAGGGTGTTCCGGCCGGTTACAGGGATTCGCCTGTTCGGCTCCCGCAAAACAGAGTACGATTGCCGGGTTCATTCCATTAAACCCCACAAATCCATCTCCAAGTGTTCCTTCAGTAAAACGGGCCGTATAGAGCTGATCCAGATGCTCCAGGTAGATTCCATTGTTGATCGCCTCGATCTCTTTCAGTTCACTGATGGCGGCATCAATCGCCCCCACAAAACGCTCGTGTACTTCTTCAGCTCCGCTCCAGTCCACCTCTGTTTCGGCTGCGGACTGCTTTAATCCTGAAAAAATTTCGGGCCACTCTTCCCGCTGAATTTCTCCCCAGTACCGGTCTATCACCTCGGCGTGATATCGCTCATCATTTTCATCAGCCCATGAATCATTCGGATCAAATACAGTTTGAGCTGACACCGGAGCATGCATGCACACCCCAACTATTAACAACAAAACGGGCCAGGTTTGATTCATTCTTGTCCTCTTTTTCATACGTCCTCCCCTATAAACTCTTTAAGTTTTACCCAGATTTGTACCAGCTCCGCTAAATCCTCACCAGAGCCCAACTCTCCCATCACTTCCCCGATTTGCCGTTCCAGTTCACTTCGGATCTCGCGCCGGTCGAGATCGGGATACGTTTCACGGGCCTGAATCTCTTCTGCCGGCACAACAGCACGAAACCCGTACAGCACGCGAAACAGCGGTATGTGAACCTCGGGATGATCCAGGTAGTGCAGAAAGTCGTGCACGTTGGGATGTCGGACATGCCGGAGTTCAATTTGCGAAAAGTTTGTACCCCATCCTGCGGGTGTCATCCTGCGAATAAGTGTGATGGGATCAAATTTGTGCAGAATGTTCCGGTACTGATCCAGGTATTCGCTCGCCTGATTGTTTTTGCTTCCCACCGGGCACACGATCGACTCATAGGGATCAATATCGGATTGTAAAATACGACCGGTATTGGCCAGCATAAAAAGGGCCTGGAAACGAGTGTGTGGCGGCCCCATCACGTTTGCAATGTCATCATCCCAGGCGGTGGTTCCCAGCAGATGAAGGGAATCATGTAGCACAGCCGTGCCAAGGCTGTGTGCCACAAATGAAAAGCGTGTATTGTTTCCATGGCGGTTTCTGTGAAAAGATATTTTCCGGGCGATCTCGCGGATCAGCTCCATCCGCACCCGGTCTCGCACAAGCGGGAAAAACCGGTAGATCAGAACGTCGGCTATATGACTCCAGAAAAAGTGGCGTTCTTCGGAACTCATCGACTGCATGACCTCCGTGAGCCGGCCTCCGGGAATTAACGGGGAAGCTTCGGAATCCATTATTCCTGTAAAATTTCCCTGCCAGCGATCAAGCAGGTCATCAAAAATAAAATCGTACCGAATTGGTTCAAATCTGACGTTTTCGGTAAAACTGTTTTCCTTAAAATAGTTGTACTGCTGCGATAAGTCCCGAAGCTTCTCTATAACCGGGTCGGCCCAATTTACTTCCTGCCGCCCCATACCGTGAACCAAAAAAAGTACATGCATACTTCTCTCCACTATATGTTGATATTTGGTGCCCCTTACCTGCACTTCTCTCAACTTCCCGGGCTTTCCTGAATAAACTACATTTTCTTCAGAACAGCTACTTTGAGCCCTAATTTATTTCAAACCTGTTTTTCGCGTATAGCGGGTTACGCCCGCTTAGCTACTCATCTAATGGTATCGGGGGCTCTGTGTCTTTTAATCTCTTACAGAAAACCTTTCAAACTCACGTCGGAAGCTGTTTAAACTATATGCGCCAAAAACATTACATCCAGCTCATCGGGCATGATATTTTTTTTGGTTCTACCGGAAAGTTTGTGGGTTGATGGCAAAATATGTGAATAATCGCTTAGAACATGTTCGCAAATCCCCAAAATTATGGGTCATTGCTTTTGCAGATCCTTCTCTTCGCCATCAACTACAATGGCTCGATCAGGATGACACGCTCTTTGGTAAGTAGGGGCGGCGTTAGCTCAGTCCTCATTTTCAATATTTTCTTCTCAACACGCTGCCCGAAACCCCAGCCTAATCATTGTCATTCTGCCTGTCACCCTTTTAGTGCCATATGGCTTGGCAAGTATTTATTGGCTCTATATGAATTAGTGTGGGTAAGTGGATGCATTATTATTTAGAGTGACTATAAAGGTCCTTTTATAGACAATAATCTCTCAAGATTTTAAATAAGATGGTTAGTCTGGATAGTAGCTTTTGAACCAGTGACCATACCCTGAAAGGGTCTTACTTAGAGACGAGAATGTAGCTTGATCATGTTTATGCCAATAAAGAAGGGGCATTTTATTTCACCCACACTAATCAACATAGAACCTTTTTATTCTAATTATTAACCTGAGTTCGATTTAAAAAAATGGCAAAAGCAGTCCAAAAGAAATGTTTGTTACGTTAATTTGTCAATCATCATGTCATGCCCCGGCTTTGCATCTCTTGCCCTTGTATAGAACCGTAGATCCCGCAACAAGTGCGGGATGACGCCCCTTTTTGGACTGTTTTTTGTAACATTCTACAAATTTTGGAATTGAGGTCAGGTTATTAATAATTTATAAGTATATGAATTTAATCATTTTATTATTCGTTTATAGAAACTATGAGGGTACAAAATTGCTGCCCCGTCCGGGCATAGATTTTACTCTTTGTGAAATAAGCGTTCGACAGGGCTTTGGGGAAATACTCATCTGTCGGCTGCAGGCTAATGGGTGTCTTTAACCCGTCAGTCTGCAGGCGTGCAGTAATGCAAAGCTCTTTTACGAATCTAAATTGATGAAAATTTGCAAGGCATTATATAACCAGTGCCACTGTCACTACCGAAATCTATACTGGTACTGAAATTACTGTGAAATTCAAGAGCTGCCTCCAGTTCTGGGTTTAACCGGAAACGGCAATTGCACTAATTGTAATGCCTTCTAAAAGTTTACCCAAAATATGGCTGCAATTACTGTTCAAAACCTCTATAAAATATTTGGTAAAAATCCCTCGCGGGCAATTCCAATGCTTGAGAACGGGAAAAGTAAAGATAAAATTCTTGAAGAAACCGGTCTCACAGTAGCCATCGATAAAGCCTCTTTTGAAGTCTATAAAAAAGAGACTTTTGTAATTATGGGTCTCTCAGGCTCGGGAAAGTCGACCGTGCTACGCTGCCTCAACCGATTGATTGAACCCACAGGCGGTAATGTCTATATCGGAGATGATCAAACCAACATCATGGATGTCAATAAAGACGATCTTCTGGATCTTCGAAGAAAACGGATGTCCATGGTCTTTCAAAACTTTGGTCTGTTCCCGCATCGATCGGTACTCAACAACGTGGGGTACGGACTTGAAATTGGCGGGATGGAAAAAGATGAGCGCAATAAAAAATCTATCGAAGCGATTGAAATGGTCGGTTTGAAAGGATATGAACATAAAAAGCCTAATGAGCTGAGCGGCGGCATGCAGCAGCGTGTCGGACTTGCACGGGCGCTCGCTAATGATCCCGAAATTTTGCTTATGGATGAGGCATTCAGCGCTCTTGATCCTCTTATAAGGGCTGATATGCAGGACGAGCTGTTGGATCTGCAGCAGAAAATGAGCAAGACCATTGTATTTATTACGCATGACCTTGATGAAGCGCTGAAAATCGGTGACCGGATTGCTATTATGAAGGAAGGGGCTATCGTCCAGATCGGCACGCCTGAACGGATTCTCACCGAGCCAGAAGATGACTATGTAAAAGCGTTTGTCCAAAATGTGGATCGCACAAAGATTATTACAGCGAAAACAATCATGCGAAAAGCACCAACCATCAACATAAAGAAAGATGGACCGGGTGTTGCTGTTCGGAAGATGAAGAAAGAGGGTATTTCAAGTCTCTACGTGCTCAACTCAGACCGTAAGTACTTGGGGATTGTCACGATTGATGACGCCTCCGATTTACAGAATAAAAATGTGAAAACTGTCGAGGACATTATCCGTGATGATGCCGGCAGAACATCGCCGGAATCCCCTGTCAAACATCTGCTCTCAAAAGTAATGACCAGCTCCTATCCTGTTGCAGTTCTGGATGACGAAGGGCGGCTATCCGGTATTGTGGATCGTGCATCTATCATCAGCGAGGTAGACCTGAACGATCCAAATCATGTTCCGGAAAACGGAACATCATCAGAAACTGAACCCAAGCAACCCGCGTAATTTATGATTGAAATTCCTGTCGGACGATTCTTCGAAGTCATCATTCAATGGATGATCGACAACTGGAGTGGTTTTTTTGATGCCATAACAGCCACGGTCAGTGCTACACTATCTACATTTGAAGCGATATTGTTGTTCCCGCACCCAATTATTGTGATTGCCATATTCACCGCAATCGCATGGTATATATCCGGCAGGGGGGTGGCGGCTTTCACGGTTGTCGGGTTCTTTTTGATTGAAGGAATGAACCTTTGGCCGGAAACGATGGATACCCTCGCGCTAATTTTTACAGCGGTATTAATTGCCTTATTAATTGGCATACCCGTAGGAATCTGGGCATCGAAAAATGATCTCGTGGAGAGCCTGGTCCGTCCCATTTTAGATTTAATGCAAACCATGCCCGCTTTTGTCTACTTAATACCGGCCGTGCTTTTCTTTCAGCTGGGAAAGGTTCCCGGCGTCATCTCCACGCTCGTTTTTGCAACTCCTCCTGCTGTACGACTTACCAACCTGGGAATCCGACAGGTTCCGGAGGAGGTGAAAGAGGCGGCCCTCGCTTTTGGTTCCAACCCCAGGCAAATGCTCTTTAAAGTAGAACTTCCCGTAGCTTTGCCAACCATTCTCGCGGGCGTAAATCAAACCATTATGCTCGCATTGTCGATGGTGGTAATCGCCTCGCTCATTGGCGCAGGCGGCCTGGGACAACCCGTGCTGGTAGGTATTCAGCAGCTAAACATCGGACTCGGTTTCGAAGGCGGAATTGCTATCGTAATCCTGGCAATCTTCCTGGATCGTATCACGCAGTCTATGGGAAGTTCTAAACAGCAACAATCAGGATAACTTTCAACGCATGATTCATAAATTTCGTTATAACTGGTAGAAATCGCTGAACTATAACTTGCAATATAAATCAGAGAACAATGGAAAATCTTAAAACCTATTCAAATACAATTTTTAAAACGCTTGTACTGGTACTGGTGGCTGCTTTTTTAGCTGCCGGATGCCAAAGCGGCGAAAATTCTGAATCTCAAAAAACCGCTGACTTGGTATACGTTAACTGGGCTGAGGGAATTGCTTACACCAATCTTGCCAAGAATATTCTTGAAGAAAAGATGGGATACGAAGTTGAGATTACGTCTGCTGATGTGGGTCCGGCATACACATCCATAGCCAATGGCGATCATGATGCTTTCATGGAAACCTGGCTGCCGGTACTGCATAGTGATTACATTGCACGATACGAAGATGATATCACAGATCTTGGCAACGTTTATGAGGGCACACAAAGCGGCCTCGTTGTTCCCGAATACGTGGAAATCGATAGTATTTCGCAAATGAATGATTATGCTGACCGGTTTGATGGGGAAATCACCGGAATTGATGCCGGTGCAGGTGTCATGCAGACCACAGAAGATGTAATTGACGAGTATGATCTTGAATTTGACCTGATAACATCAAGCGGGCCTGCAATGACAGCCGCCCTGAGTTCAGCAATTGAAGATGAAGAGTGGGTTGTCGTAACCGGATGGAACCCACACTGGAAATTTGGCCGGTGGGACCTGAAATTTCTCGAACAGGACGAAGATAAAACGCTTTGGGAAATCGGAAATATCCACATCATGGGCCGCGACAACCTGGAACAAGACAAACCTGAGCTGGCTGAGTTCCTTCGAAATATGTATTTCACCGAAGAACAACTTGCCGACCT
>JAWLEH010000089.1:0-14213 GCA_041686215.1 Balneolaceae bacterium
TTTCAGTAAAAATTTCCTCAAATTCCGGGTCGGGATCGGGATCAGTTCCGCCATCTTCGGTAAAATAGGCGCGGCGAACCAATGTAGTGTCCATCACAAAGGGGTTCACATTGCCCTGCCAATCTTCAATCGATTCAGATCTCCAGACTTCATAGCTGTCCACTTCGTCCAGGTTGTGCCATTCGTGCAAATCAGTGTCCATAGAGTCAAAAAAACCCGGTCCCTCGGAATCCGCCACATCCCGGTATATAGTGTAGAAATAGAACATCGCGCGTGCTACGTCTCCTTTTCGGTCGAGCTTCACCTCAAACCTGTCATCGTTTTTTCGTTTACTGTAAAAGGGGCGTTCACTTTCAGGAGGAGACGTACTGGTATATATATTGCCGGTGTTTTCTTCCACTTCTTTATTGTACCACAAGTCAGTCTCTTCATCGGGGATCGTACCAAATTTAAGGTTTCCACGATCGGCATTTACCCTGATTTCTGTAGAATAGAGGTGGTGGAGATCGCTGTTGGGCGGGCCGGAATCAGCTCCCTTCGATTGCGGCCACAGATGTTCCGCATTCATACCCTGCCCGTTCTGATAAGCATCTGCGCGTGGCGTTGAAGAATTTGGATCAACCGGAACTTCGTAGTAGGTATATACTCCAACCACATACCCATCTTCATTATCCAGAGTAGTATACATGCGGTCCCGGGCAATGTTATAGCCAAGTGTGCTGTTCGGGGTGTAATTCTCCCGAAGGTACTCCTGCAGCGGTTCACCGGTGAGATTTCCGCCGATAGTTTGGTTTTGTCCGTAAAGATTCTGGCTAAAAAAAAGGAGAGTGAATAAAAAAGAAACGAGAAAAAAGTAGTATCTGGCTTGTGGCATAGTACACGATTGAATCAAAAAAACAGACCTGTTTAGTTCACCACCAAGTATAGCCCTTTCAAAATTCAGGATACAATATTTTTAATGTCTCACTTTTACTCATCAGAAGTGGTACGCGCCCAATAAATCGATATCGGATATATGGTAAAACATCTTATCTTGACCTATAGATGTATCAACAGAGCAGACAGCGCAGTCACTGGATGGATTTTCTAAAATTATGGGATGTTTTGCATCAGCATTTCAAGTGAACATGACCTGTCTATGATTGCCTGACATAAAAGCAAGTGTCACAAAAGACCCTTCATTTAATTTAAAAACAGATATGAAACTCTTTCTCAAGATTTTAGCCGGTGTTCTGATCTTTTTTATCGCTGTGGGTATAGCTCTGAATCTCTACTTTACGGACGAGAGGCTCAAATCCATGATTCTGCCGGAGGTGCAGCAAACCATAGGCACCGATGTTCAGGCAGAGCGTATTTCACTCACCTTTTTTAAAACATTCCCGCAATTTGGTGTGGAGATGGAAAACTTTGACCTGCCCGATCCAAATGGCGACTCGGTTGCAACGCTGGATGAGCTGATTGTCGGTGTTGAACTTTTTCCTTTGCTGAGTAACGAAATTTCTATTTCCAGACTCATATTAAACCGGCCGAATCTCAGCTACCATGTATACGATGACGGTACAACCAATATCGATTTTTTGATGGAGCTTGCCGGTGAAGAGGAGGATCCACCAGCTGAGGAGCAAGGTTACGTAATATCAGTTCCAAATTTTGAACTCAACACGGCTTCTCTTACTTACAGGGATGATTCCGATAGCCTGCTGGTTTCACTTGAGGAACTCGATGCAGCCATCTCCCTGGCTTTTGCCGACCGTATTCAAACGCAGGTGGATGCCAGCCTCGGTTCACTCTCCGCTGAATCAGGAGGAGATGTACTCGTTCAGAACCTATCTCTCAGCCTCAATCAAACATCCACTCTTGACCTGGAGAATGAAGATTTCACCATTTCTGAAGGGATTCTTTCGATTCGGAACCTGGGCTTAAACCTGACGGGCACTGTTTCCGGCTGGAGTTCTGAAGCTCCTGACGTTGACCTGCAGTTTGCCTCAAGCTCCGAAAATTTCGGGGAGCTTCTCGGGCTGGCTCCACCGGAATATGAAGATGCACTTGCCGGCCTTGAAACCCGCGGTGCACTTCTGCTGGAAGGTTCCGTATCAGGGGCCATCACAGAGGAAGATCTGCCATCTTTTGATCTTGTTGTGAACGTATCCGACGGCTACCTGAAAAATCCCGACCTGCCGGAAGCCATCGAAGATATTATTCTTTCGCTCACAATCAATAACGACCGCGCAACTCTGAGTGAACTCAGTGCCCGTGCGGCCCAAAATACAATCACGGCAAACGGTGTTGTGGAACGTCCGCTGGATGACGATGCGGTTTTCTCACTCTCCTTCGATGGAGATGTGAATCTTGCAACTGTAAGTCAGTTTTACCCCATTGACGAATTTGGGATTGAAGAACTGAGCGGAATGCTTGCCGCGAACATGGATGCCAACGGGCGTATTGATCTGCCGGAGGAGGCCACCTTTTCCGGGAGTTTCAACTTCACCGGCGGTACGCTTAAATACATGGATGTTCCCCGCCCTGTCGAAGAGATCAATGCGCGTATACAGGCATCAGAAGACCGTATTGAAATTGAAGAATCGGGATTTCAGGCTGCATCCAACCGGTTTCGGATGAACGGCTCCATCAGCAATCCGCTGGATGAAGCCGCACGGAGTGTGGACCTCACCTCCACCCTTAACTTTGATCTTGCAACCATCAAAGAGTTCTACCCGATAGACGAAGATACCCTGGATCTGCGCGGGCAGCTTGACGCAAATGTTGTGTTACTTGGTGATGCCGACCCCGACAACCTGGAACGGCTTTTACAGCGGAGTACATTTGAGCTAAACAACGGGTATATCGACCACCGGCTGGTTGGGAAACCGCTTGAGGATATCACATTCTCAGCGGAAGCAACCGGTACCCGGCTTTCCATATCCACAGCCCGTTTTGTAACCGGAGAAAATTCCCTCTCCATGAACGGCTCCGTCAGCAACTACCTGGGAGAAAATCCCGAATTTGATCTCACGTTCGATGGGAACGCCGTTTTTGCTGATATCTCATCCTACTACTCCCTTGAACCCTGGATCCAGGAACTCAACGGAAACGCCGGGATGAACCTGCGGGCACAAGGTCCTGCCGGCGACCCAACACAAATTGCCCTGAACGGTGCACTTGAGGTATCAGATGTAAACGCCGAAGGCGACTCACTGGGACTGCCCGTAACCGACCTTAACGGCTCCCTTTCCATCACACCTGATGCTATGACGCTCGAGCAGTTTACCATGAACTACGGATCATCCGATATTGGCCTGGAGGGACGGCTGCAGAACTATCGTGGATTTCTTGAGGAGTCGCACAATTCGGAGGCAACCATGCCATCCATATCAGGAAGCTACAAAAGCAGCCTCCTGGACATGGATGAAATGATCGACTGGGATGAAGAGACAGACCCAAACGAACCGGTACCTATTGAGTTGCCGAACCTGACAAGCAACGTATCAGCAGAAATCGACCGTCTCGTTTTATTCGGTATTGATATAACACAAATTCGCGGAACAGGGCGCACAACCCCCACACAAATCATTATGGATGAGGCAACTGCACGGATGTTTGACGGAACCGCACAGGGAGTGATGGAGTGGAATGTACCCTCGCCGGAACGTACCAACATCGCATTCACCGGAACCCTCGATAGTCTCACAGCAGAAGCATTTTTCCGGGATACCGGCTTTCTTGGTGAAGATAGCCGCTTTCATGAACATCTAAGCGGCGCTTTCAGCACCGACATTGATTATTTTTCGCAGCTGGACCAAACCATCACGCCGGACATTACCACCACTGATGCAGAAGGGACATTTGGCATGACCCGTGCGCGCCTTCGGGGCCACCCCATCCAGGAACGTGTTGCCGACTTTCTCAAAGTTGATGAACTCAGAAGCCTTGCTCTGGACGAGTGGACCGCCACTTACACAATTGCAGATACAGTGCTGACTTTCGAAGATTTCCGGCTTACCAGCGAGAATATCGGGATGGAACTCGAAGGAACCCAGCACATGGTTACCGACAGGATTAATTACAGGGCAACTCTGCTTCTGCCCGAACGATTCAAAAGAGGGATTGCCACCGTGATCTCAAACCGGGCTGCAGACGCACTTCAGCGAGAAGACGGAACCATGACTGTTCCAATATTAATTACCGGCACCTCATCAGATCCGCAAGTACGCCCTGATATGGATTTGATCCAGGATATTATCCGCGATGCGGTACGCGATGGTGCCGGGGATGCACTCCGGAAACTGTTTGGAGGATAGGAACAGACAGATTTCAGATGATAATGTTGGGGATTCGTAAGTAAACTACCTCGGGGAAAAGGGGGGACTTTTATCCTTTGATGCACTTTGGTACAGAATAAAAATCAAACTCATGAGCCCACTCCGAAAAGTCAAATAAAGAACGGATGTATGTTACAAGCTTAAATAATTTAGACCATATGCCCTCTCTGATTCTTTAGAGAGGGGATGGGGTGAGTTCGAAACAAATAATTCTACATTATTTAAGCTTGAGCTACTAATTTTCAGAACGGTTGACTTTTCGGAGTGGACTCAATTCATCATTTCTTCAATCTCTAATGATTTCATCAGCACTTTCCCAACTGCTTTTGTATTTTAGGGGCTAAATTTCAATACAATATTTTCATGGAAAGCAGCAGCCATCTTGTTTGGGGCCCTGAGCCGCAAATCTTTACAATTCCCGAATTTTATCTTCCATTTTCAGTATCCATCTACGGCCTGGTATTGGCAGGTATCCTTTTTTACGCAGGATGGCAGAAAATTAAACCGGAAAAAAGCGGTGAACCTCTGGAGGAGCCCTGGAAAGGATGGGCGCTTGCAGCCGCAGCATTCATCATCGGGCAGATTCCTTTTTTATTCATCAACTCGCCATCCATCGATACCCTCGGCCCGCTGGAGCCCCGGTGGTATGGTTTGTTATTTGCGTCAGCTTTCATATTCGGGTACATGATCACATCAAGAATGTTCCGGTTTGCGGGCCGTTCGCAGGAGGATATGGACCGCCTGCTCATCTATGTGCTCATCGCCACCGTAATCGGTGCAAGACTGGGTCACGTTATTTTTTATGACCTCGACTACTATCTTCGCAACATCCACCTGGTACCCCAGGTTTGGCGCGGAGGGCTTGCAAGCCACGGAGCGGCTATAGGTATCATCATAGCAATGTACCTCTATGTAAAGAAAACTCCGGGAATGACGTTTTACTGGCTGGCCGACCGGGTTGTGCCGGCTGTGGCCATAGGCGGCATGTTTATCCGGATCGGTAATTTCATGAACTCCGAAATCCTGGGGAAGGCTTCAGATCTTCCGTGGGCTGTAGTATTTGAGATAGCCCCTCAGCTCACCCAGGCCGAGCGCGCCATTCCGCGACATCCTTCCATGCTTTACGAATCACTGCTTTGTATTTTAGTCCTGGCTGTTTTGTGGAGCATCTATAAAAAGTACGAGAACCGGCCACCGGAAGGATCCCTGTTTGCCACATTTCTTGTTATGCTCTTTACCGGCCGTTTTTTGATTGAGTTCACTAAACTGGCCCACACCGAAATGGGCGAAGTCATGCCGCTTAACGTTGGGCAACTTTTGAGTATACCACTGGTGCTTTACGGAATCTGGATTCTTGCCAAGCAGGTAGACTGGAGTAAAAAAGGCAAGTGAAGTGGTAAGCCTTTGCGTTCTCGCTACACAATTTCGCGGGGAATTGATGCCGGGAGACGTGTAAGAACTTCATAGTTCAGGTTGTTGCTCATTTCACCAAAAGAAGCCACGGTGATTTCCTGTCCGTTTTGACGGCCGATAATCACCACTTCATCTCCCTTTTGTGCATCCGGCATATCTGTAACCTCCACGGTGAGCATATTCATATTCACCAGTCCAACTACGCGTGCCCGTTCTCCCTTAATAAGCACATATCCTGCATTTGTGAGATTACGGCCAAATCCGTGTGAATAACCGATTGGTACCGTTGCAATCCGCATTTTCCGGCTGGTCATAAACACATTGCCATACCCAATAAACTCCCCTTCACCCACCCATTTGGTGCTCATTATTTCGCTTTTCCAGTTCAACACCCGAATTAACGGGTCTTTCCTGTACGACCGGTTGGTTTTTAAAATATGCATGTAGGTTTCACGGCTGGGCCAGAAGCCGTATTGCGCGATACCAACCCGTACCATATCATAATGCATTTCTGGATAGGTAAGAAACGCTGCCGAACTGGACGCATGAATTGTGGGTAGTTCTCCGAGCTCAAGTTTGGCCACATCAAGCGCCCTTCGGAATGTTTGATCCTGGTTCTGAATGCGGTAGTAATTAGCCACGCTTTCCGCACCGGCGTAATGCGTGCAGATGCCTGATAATTCGATATGCTCCCTGTTTTTTTTAACAAAACGGAAAACGTCTTTCCACTCCGGTTCCTCAAAACCGGTCCTGTTCATGCCCGTTTCAATCTGCAGGTGAATTTTAGCTCTCCTGCCCGTCTTTTTCGCTGCCTCGGTGGTGGCTCTCATCCTGTCTTTTTCAAACACGTAAAACTCAATTCCCTCCTCAATAGCCCAGTAGAGTTCGTCATCACGAATCATCCCCATAATCATTATGTCGGTATCGGGGTTCGTTTTGAACTTACACGCTCCGTTCGCTTCATCCGCGCTGAAGACCGAAAAATGGTTGATTCCGCACTGTTCTGCCATCGGCAGATAGTTAGATATTCCGTGCCCATAGGCATTACCTTTTATGACTGAAGAAATCCTGATACCGTTGGATGCGTTTGATTTCAGGAACCTCAGGTTATTCTCCAGTGCAGAGCGATCGAGCTCGATATAGGACGGCCGTAAAAATGTTTTACTCATACCCTTTCATCAACTTAATACGTTCACAAAACAAAGCTGTGCCTGCGGGGATCAGCTCGTCTTCAAAATCATATTCCTCGGAATGCAGCGGAGGAGTATTTTCTCCAGCACCCAACCCAAACAGAGTGATAGGAAAGCCTTTGCGAAATTCACCAAAATCTTCGCTCCAGGCAAACGGATCATCAAGTTTCTGTACATCATACCCGGCTGACCCTGCTATTTTCAGAACCTCATCCACTCCGTCTTCATCATTTACAGTAGCAGCAAACGGCTCCTTCTGTTCTGTGCTGACCTCACCTTCAAATGCGGTCGCTATTGATTCTATCAGTGCTGTCACCTCTTTATAAATCTCCTCCATTCCCTTATCTGTTTCAGCCCTGATGGTCACTCCCAGCTCACCGTTTCCCGGGTTGATACCAAAAGCGGGCTCACCCACTTTTATATAGGTGATGGTTAACACACGGAAGTGGATCTTTTCAAGCAGGCGGCTTTTTATCTTTTCCAGTCCCTGCACCAGTTTTGCGATGGACTCCGACGGATTCACCCCTTCCCGGGGAAAAGCAGCATGGCTCGACTGCCCGCGAAACGAAACTTTTAACCCAACAGAGGCCGAGGCAAACGTTCCATTCCGAATAAACACTACATTCTTTTTATAACCCGGTAAATTGTGGAGTGCAATAGCCCTGTCAATCCGCAATTCTTGAAATGCCGGGTCACTCATCATAGCATCCGCCCCTTCCCCCGACTCCTCCGCAGGCTGAAACACCAGATATACTCTGCCACGCCTGGGCCTGTTGTGATTTAGCCATTTTGCAACCCCCAATAAAACCGCCATATGGCCATCATGACCGCAGGCATGCATTTTTCCACCATTTTGGGATTCGTAGGGCACACCACTTCGCTCATTAATAGCGAGCGCGTCCAGTTCAGCCCGTAACATCAGGTGCTCACCATCATCAGAAGATCCCGTACCATTGTAGATGCCAATCAAACCATATCCGCCTACTCTCTCAATAATTTCGTCGGCACCGAAACGTTCGAGAAAGCTTTTTATTAACGAGGCAGTTTCCGGTTCATCACCTGATAGCTCGGGATACTTATGAAGAGTTTGCCTGATTTTTTCAATCTCTTTAACCTGGGAACGGGTTAGCATGTGGGGTATGTGCTTCTGCTTATATGAAATTCACTTTCAGGAAGGTACTAAAAATGACGCACCGTCACACAGGAGAAGTTCTTTGAAGTGAAGGCATTTAAACGGATAGGATTGGAGGCCACTCTGAAAAGTCAACCGTTCTGAAAAATACGTGGTACAAGCTTACATAATGTAGATTTAATAGTTAGTATAGCCTTTACAAGGGTTAAATTACTGATTATAATAACTTTGCGTTCTTAGCGAACTTTGCGGTTGATACACTTGAAAACTCAGAAACCTTAATTTATTTAGGTACGTTTTCATTGGAATTCAATTTTCTCACAGCCTCGGGGCAAAAGGTCTACATTATGTTAGCTTGTCAAAAACAACAATTCTTTTTCCGACTTTTCGGAGTGGACTCAATATTTAAACCAGTTTCCCGATAACCCGTTCCGGATCCGGGTACAGCCGCAGTGATCTCTCCCGGTCGGCTTCCGATACCACTCCGGGCATATCCGCCTCACCGGGATCGGTTCGCGAGAGCTGGTAGTGAAGATGCGGATGCCAGTTTCCATTTTCCCGGGGCTCCCCAATCCACCCTGCCAGTGTACCGTTCGAGAGCTTCTTGCCTGGTTTCGAATACATAAGTGATGCAAGCGATAAATGGCCGTAAAGAGCAAAAATCTCGTCTCCGTCCACGGTGTGTTTCAAAACAACGGTTGCCCCGTAGTTACCGTCCTCATCATGAAACGCGTTGTATACCACTTCTGCATCAAAAGGAGCATAAACGGGTTCACCGGCCGGCGCCCATATATCGATTCCCATATGAATGTTCCGCTCGTTTTTATACTGCGGAGCCAGATACATCTCCCGGCGTTTTACGTTGTACCCGCCTATAGCCCAGCCCTGCTTCAAAAGAGACGTATCAAAACCATCGGCAAAATCAACTCTCGGAATAGGCTGAAACGGTGGTTTCATCACCTTATGATTTTCTGGCTGATTCGATTGTTTCAATGTTTAGAGAGAGTAAAGCATTTCGGGTGGTTGATGCGGGTCAATCCGCTACTTTCTTTTCAATATAATCAGAACTCATCAACCCAAGTGCGCCCATATATTTCAGCTTGAACCGGATCATATCACCCACTTTATAACCTTCCGGGTTTTCTCCGACATCAAGTACAAGCATATCCGAGCTGGCATCTGAGATGGTCAGATTATTGTTTACGGGAATCAGGTAGTTAGGCTGAATGTCGAGCGTGCCAATATCAACTATGGCCCGATAAGCTGTTTTTCCGCGGTCTTCTTCTTTGATTTCTGCAGTTCTTCCCTGGGGATTTACGCCAAGTTCACCGGTAGGAACCATCGGTTTTTCGGAGATTTCTATAATTTGTGTGTAGAGCTCCATCACCTGGTCGCTCATACCTTCAATCACACCATCCGTAAAAAGATCTTTACCAAAGTATAAAGCCTCACCAATTCTAAAATGGTTGATACCGTCCGGCAGCTGACTGTTGAGCAGCAGCGGTATCGTAACAGTAGTCCCACCGGATACCAGCGGGATCTTTTTCTTAAACCGAAGCTCGATAATCTGTTTGTAGAGTGCCAGCTGAATCAGCTTATCCCCATCCGGCATTACGCCGTGCAGGCAGTTTAAGTTGGTACCCAGGCCAACCACTTCCAGGCCGGGCAGCCGAAATACTTTTTCGTAAAAATCCACCAGGTCATCACGCATCACGCCCTCGCGCAGATCTCCCATCTCAATCATGATGATTACTTTATGAACTTTATCCTGTCGAACGGCCTCTTCAGAGAGCTCATGCATGGTGGAAAGTTCGGTATTCAGGCTGATGTCCGCATATTTAATCAGCTCCGGAATAGTGTCTTTCGGGGGTGGCTTGATGTAGATTGTAACCGTATCCGGATCAATGTCTTTCACCCGTTTCAAATTGCTGATCCGGGAGTCGTGAACCTCACCCACACCAAGATTGATCACTTCATTAATAAAATCGCGATTGCCACAGAGAAGCTTGGTCGTTATTCCCCATTTGATGCCGTTTTTCTTGAACAAAGAATCAAGATATTCATAATTATGGCGCAGTTCGCTTCGGTAGAGTTTAACGTATGCCATTTATTTTGTAAGCCTCATTTCGAGGTATTTATTAGTGAATCCAAATTTTTCGTATAGAAACTTCGCCGGATTTTCCGGTTCCACATGCAGGGCGATATCTCCTTCTGTATTATCAATTATCCGTTTCATGAGGGCTTTTCCCACACCCTGGCCTCTCGTTTTTGCATGTACTGCAATGTAAACGAGTATGTTTTCTGGTATATATCCGCTCATATTTGTTTTATTGATGATAACCACCCCAAGTAGTTCATCGGCACGATGTGCTGCTAATATAAATCCATCCTTACCGGGCCCGTCTCCATAGGCATAAGCGATGCATTTAAGTATCGCATCCTTCTCGTCGCCAAACTCATCCAGATGCTCGTGCAAAAATGTAGCGATCTCGTCTCTTCCAAACGTTGTGGGATTAATCTCATCCGATTCTATAATACTGTAACTAATATCCATCTATCATTCCTGTTTTGTGGTTGTCATCAAACTCACTCCAACAAATGCAATTGCGGAAGCTGTAATTCCAAAAAGATTAGGGTCCAGATCATACGGCAGGTTAACCTCTAAATATCTCAAACTTAACGTTGTGCTGCCACCAATAATCATGGCAGCCATGGCGCCGGCCGGCGTACTTTTATGCCAGTAGAGAGCGCCAATAACCGGAACAAACAGCCCGGAGACCATAAATGCATAGCTATCGAGCATCAGTGTTAGCACGTTTTCCATGGTGCTTGCCAAAAGCAGTGCGAGCGCTCCGATAATCAGTGTCACAATTTGGGAGGTTTTTACAAATCCGCTGCTTTCGGAATCAAACGTTCTGAACCGGCCGATCAGGTCTGTAACCACATTCCCCGAAGACGCCATCAGGCAGCTATCGGCCGTGGAGAGGATCGCTGAAAAATAGGCTGCCATCATAATTCCCAGGAATCCAACCGGCAACACTGTTCGAAGCAGCATCGGCAAACCCGTTTCGGGATCAGTATCGGAAATATCGGCTGCACCAAGATAATCGAACATTCCCTGGTCGGCTGCTACCCGGGCAAACAGTCCCAGCAGAACACCCAAAAATGCCATCACCGGCCACTCAAAAAGCCCGGCAAAATACCACGCTTTTTTTGCAGTTTTTTCATCCCGGCAGGCGTAAATTCGCTGATAGAGAGTCATCCCCACAAACCAGATCGGGATAATAGTAACCGCCCAGTATACAATTTCCTGCCATGAAACATTGGTGAGGGTAAGCATTGCCGGGTCAACCGTCGAGCGGATGGCGTCAATACCCCCAATTTCGACGTATGAAATCGGAATACCCACAAACAATAACCCGAACATAAGCAGTGCCCACTGTACGGTATCCGTGTAAATCACCGCTTTCAGGCCTCCAAGCACAGTATATAGAACTGCAACAATTCCCATGATATAGAGAGCGGTTTGGAGATCAAGATCAGCAAATGTACCGCTGGCCAGTTTCGCACCGGCAAGCATTTGCGAACTGGTGAAACCGGCATACCCTATCGCAGAGATTATTGCAGCTACAAATGCAACATTGGCGTTGTAATGATGACCAAAAAGCTGCGGAAAGGTGTAGGCTTTATCAAAAGCGGGATTTCCCTTTACTTTTGGAATAAGAAAAACCGCAGCAAGCCAGGCTCCTACGAGACCGGTAAACAACATCCACGAACCGGAAAGCCCCATCACAAACCCAAGGCCGCCCAGCCCGATTGAGAACCCTCCGCCAACGTCTGTGGCAACTACGGAGAGTCCGATATGCAGGCTGTTCATTTTCCGTCCGCCTACATAATAATCATCACCGCTCTCATTTTTTCGAAAGAAAAAATATCCAAAAGCAAGCAGACCGATGATGTAAACAATGAAGATCGTCAGATCAACGGGGTGCATGAACTGCTGTATATGGTATTAGAAGAGATCCGGTTTGTAAGAAACAACGTATAAGTCGTTGATTATTTTTTATTAAATGATAGCGAATATTTTCGTCTATACAAGGTAAGGGGATTCCGCGGGAGCATCAAACAATCTCTCGGATTGATTCGACTACCTGGCCAATCATTTCAAATCAATCATTGACTATGATTCTATAAAGTTTGTATCTTGTAAATCTCATCGCGGGGTGGAGCAGCTGGTAGCTCGTCGGGCTCATAACCCGAAGGTCGTAGGTTCGAATCCTACCCCCGCCACTTTCGAAAGGCTCATTTGCTTCAAAGCAGATGAGCCTTTTTTTATTGCTGTAATATTTTTTGGCAATTGCCGAATGAACAGGAGATAGCTCGTCGGGCTCTTATCCGCCGCCTGGCGGACGTAGGTTCTCTCAAAGTGATCCCTTCGGTGCATTACTGCCTGTCTGCATGCTGCTTTTGTGGGCTCACAGGTTAGGAACACCCATCAGCCGGCCCTGACAGGTTGCCGGTGGCGCACAAGCAGCCGTCAGATGTGTTAATTCAAAGCCCTCACGAAGTAAAGTCATTCTGGAATACTTTTTCAGATGTCAGGTTATAAATAATAATGTGAATCTTATTAAGAATTAAATACGCTTTTTAATCAAACATCACCTCTAACTGATTCAACTTATTTTATGCGCTTAGATACGATTCGTTACATCATTTTTACTTTTTTATGGATGATCTTGTTATCCGGTTTAGCAAAATCCCAGGATGCAAGCTCCGGGGCATTTTGGGTTGATGAAGGGAAGCAAGCGATTGGTTTTACTGACCTATCAACTAACGAGATGAATGTATTGGTAAAAGGTCCCGGTGACTTGAATTTTTTTTGTCTGATATTGCAATCGATTCAACGTCAGGGTACGTCTATATTGTAACGAATACCGCACTGAAAGTTGGAGATCCCGCATCAAATTCTGCTGAAATATTACATGAGTTTGGTGAGTCGAATACCGGATTTCGTCAGCTAACCTTTGATGTGGAGACGAACGCGGCTTTTCTGACCGATGGCGAACACAGAGTAAGTCTATAAGTTATGATGTCGCTTCTGCCACGATGGAATCCATAATTACCGGTGAGGATTTTGAGGGAAATCCCTGGGGAGCAGGTGTCCATGAAAACTCATTATACTTTATGGCAAGCGGTACAATGTATAAAGCAGATCAGGACGGAAACAATATTGAATTGATAGCTGAAAACCTTGGCAGTCCGCTTGAAATAGAGATTGATCATAAAAATGAGACGGTCTTCTGGAGAGATCAGGTTAATGATATAATTAAAAGAATGAATTTAGACGGTACCGGTGAAGAGGTCGTTGCAGAGCCAGATAATTTTTCTCCCATAGCTTTTACGCTGGATAAGAAAAATGATCGCTTATATTGGACGAGATATAACGGAGTTTTGGTTCAGTCAAGTCTTGATGGAACCGGCGCGACTGACACTACTGATATTGATGAAAGAAACACCTTTTCTAATGTTAAAAACCTGTCATATAATCCAACAGAGGATCTTTTTTACTGGATTTATGATGGCTCCTCCATTGAACGCCAGGCACTCACGGATACAACCTTTTCATTAGCGTTTACAGAAATTCAGCCTACTTCAATTGGCTACGATGCCGGAGACAAAAAGGTTTTCTGGACGGATGCCAACAGGGGCGCTTTAGTGATGTATGACTTTAATTCCCAAAAAGATACCGTTCTCGCAGATATCCCGGGCTTAAACAATCTGACTCCCATGGATGTAGATACGTCATCCAATCAAGTTTTTGTGGGGAGTTCCGACGTTATTTCCATTAACTATGACGGAAGTATTGCGGATACGATAGAGGTAGACCAGGCCGGCTCATTCTCGGGAATAGTTGCTGATGCAGAAAATCAAACGATCTACTTCACCGATAATGCCAGCAGCAGTTTTGGAAACCTGAAAAAGGTTAACTACGATGGTACCGGACTTGAGACCATGATTGATGCAACTTTGAACTACTCAAGAGGGCTTTCTCATGATCCCGTCAATAACACATTATACTGGGCATCCGGATTTCAAGCAGACGACATGATGATAAGTCGTATGGATTTAGAGACGAATAATGTTGCAGAAATATTAAAT
>JAWLEH010000090.1:0-14059 GCA_041686215.1 Balneolaceae bacterium
AAATTCACAGGCTACATGAAATTATTCAGCGTTTTTAAATATGCTATTCTTCCTGGTTTGATTTTTGGTTTGCTGGCGGGTTGTGACAGCAGCAGTACGGTATCAGATGAAGATACCAGCGAGGAACCATTTACAGGACTATTTGATGCGTTCAGCGGCCCCATCTACCCTGATGATTACACCTCTATTGCGTCCTGGGACCAGCGCTCGTCCTGGAACCTGGCCAACGTTCACGATCCTACGATAGTGAAAGATGGAGACTACTTTTATATGTACCAGACGGATGCATCGTACGGAAATGCACATGAGTCGGGAGGCCACTACCCGGTTCGCCGGTCTGAAGACCTGGTAGACTGGGAACATATGGGATCGGTATTTGACTCTGCCCCATCTTGGGTAAAAGATTCACTCAACAGTATTCGTGCCAATATGGAACCCGCATTACCCCCAATCGAGAATCCTGGCTATGGTTTTTGGGCGCCTCACATCACCAAAATTGGTGATACCTACCGATTGTACTACAGCGTTGTGGTTACCAATCCAATTTTGGGGAACGATGATTCCACATACTGGACGGAAAGGGCCTTTATCGGGCTTGCTGAATCACCTGAACTATCATCCAACAACTGGGAAGACAAGGGGTTGGTACTCTATTCCGTAGCAGACGGAGTTGAAACCTACGAACGAAACGGAGCAGATGACTGGAGCGGTTATTTCAAGTTTAACGCTATTGATCCAACATACACAGTTACACCTGAGGGTGAGCATTGGCTAATTTACGGATCATGGCACTCGGGAATTGCTGCTGTTGAGGTAGATCCGGAAACAGGCAAGCCAACTGAACTTAATGACCTGGAAGATTTTGGCACCCGGATTGCCGGTCGGGGCGACGTAAACAGTAACAGGTGGCAGGCACTTGAAGCCCCTGAAATAATCTATAATGAAGAAACTGATTATTACTACCTGTTTTTAGCCTATGATGAATTATCTCAGGCATATAATACAAGAGTAGCCAGATCAAGGAACATTACCGGGCCTTATGCGGGCATTGATGGCGGCAATGTTACGGAAGGCGCCGATGCATATCCCATCCTAACACATCCCTACCGGTTTGATGGGCATTATGGCTGGGTGGGTTTCGCGCACGGTTCTGTTTTTCATGACCCGGATACAGGAAATTGGTTTTATTCATCCCAGGGACGATTGCCGCCAGGAGTAAGCGGAATAAACGCCTCAAATGCAGTTATGATGGGCCATGTTCGGGAAATTTACTGGACGGATGACGGATGGCCTTTAGTTGCACCAGAACGGTACGCTGCTGTACCCGACACGGCAATCACGGAAGAAGATATCGCAGGTACATGGGAAGAGGTAACCCTGGAATATCAATATCAGGCCATGCAGCAATCCAAAAAAATAGAACTGAACGATGATCATTCGGTATCAGGAGGGACGGGAGGTACATGGTCATTTAATGAAGAGACTCAAACCCTTACTATTAATAACGTGGACCTGATAATAGACAGTGCCTGGGATTGGGAGGCCAGCCCGAGGCGTACAACCATCAGCTATGCAGGGCTCACTCCATCCGGACTATCAAAGTGGGGCAAAAAGGTTAGAAATTAACGATTGCTTCCCTCACACCAATTTGATCAAGCCAAAAAAATAAGTACATCTCTTTTTTACAAATAGAGCGCTTAAAGACCCTTTAGCAGATGGTCTTCTCATCAGCAGACATATAGGGAATTTTCATCAAATTCTGTCTAAATGAATTTCACTTTTAGGTCAATAAATTTTTCAAAATTCACACTTCTTTTAATTAACCAGATTTTTAAAAATTTTAATTAAAAAAGTACTCTTTTTTACCTGATCAGTATCAAACAGCCTTTTTTCGATATTGCGACAGTAACCAGTTCAAATAAAGCAATCGGAATCCAAATAAATCCAGTGATTTTTTCAAGAGTTAATCAGGAACTCATTTTCAAAAAAAATGAAGTACCCTTTTGAGTATATCTAAGAACATCTATATTTCTACATTTTTAAGTGACGATTTTTCAATAGCTTAATTACACACAGAATTTTGATATGGCTTGGCGATTTTTTAAAATAGATGGAATTATCTGGACGCCAGTTGCTTTAGATGAATCTGTGTACAAATACGATTTAACCTTAATTTTTTAAAAGATTAATTCAAATTCTTGATATATGGAATCCATGAAGACAATTCGTAATATTTTACTCGGCTCTTTTATACTACTTTTCGCAAGTGGGCTCGACTTTACGGCACACGCACAATCTGATGATGACGAGGAAGAACCTTCACTTCATGTTGGCGGCGCAGTCCGATATAACTTACTTCTCCAGAGTTATGAAAGTGATATCACCGCAAACAGTGGCCAGTTTACCTGGGATACATGGAGAATCAATGCCGTTTACGATAATCCCGGCGGTATAGGATTAAACTTTGAATATCGCTTTTACCCTACGTTTGGCACACATTTTATCAAACAAGGTTGGTTAGAGTACGATTTCAATGAAAACACACAGGGACAGCTTGGTGTTACTCAGGTGCCATTTGGTAACCTGCAGTACAACTCAAATAACTGGTGGTTTAGCCTTCCCTATTATGTAGGTCTCGAAGATGATCACGACATGGGACTGAAAATCACACACTCCACCGATAGCTGGCAGTGGGATTTTGCTTATTTCTTTGCAGCAGAACCTGAAGGTCCTGTTGGTGGAGAAGGAAGTTTTGGTGTAGGCGGATCCGGCCGGTATTCGTACGATGTTGTACCTGAAGGAAACACTGCTCTTACCGAAAGAAATCAGTTTAATATCCGTGGTGCTTATCAGTTAGGCAGCAGTGAACTCGGAGGTTCGCTCCAGTACGGACAGCTTTACAATAGCGCACAGGATGACTTCAGCGGACATTTTGCCGCAAGTGTTCACGGAGATTTCAACTCAGGCAATTTCAATATCAAGCCACAATTCACCTACTACAGCATGGACGCGCAAGATGTTGACGGTCAGGACATCAGCACGGTAAACATGGGAGCGTACGGCATACCCTATGAAGTGTCTACCGAAGCCTGGATGGCTACCCTCGGTTTAGCGTACTCTCATGATGTAGAGTGGGGCCCTGTTACAAACCTGACGTTTTACAATGATTTCAGCTATATGGAAAATACCATTGGTGAAGGCACAACAACTCTTGCCTCCGGTGATCAGCTCGAGCTGGATGATAATTTTGAGCATACGATCCAGAACATCACCGGGTTTTTGGTAACAGCAGGACCGGTATTCACCTATTTTGATATTGCTCAGGGTGTAAATCAGCCATGGCTTACCGATCAGTTTGGCGTTGGTGTTGGCCCAGGCCACGAAGATCTTGAAATTGGAGATTCTGAATACAACATCCGCTTCAACATTAATATAGGTTTCTACTTCTAAGACACTTCGATCGCGATCTATCAGCGAATAATTTTAACCTAAAAACAGAGAAATAGTATGGCTTTACGTGGAGATGAAGATCCGGGAAAACGCACCGGAGCCAAAAAATGGTTTGATATTCACGGGCCGGTCTTTTGGCCGTCCGTGATTTTAATTACTGCTCTTATTGTGGTTACGCTCCTTGCGGGAGATACTGCAGAAGAAGCATTTAATACAACACGTGTGAACATCACCGACTGGGCGAGCTGGTTGTTTGTAGCCGGTGTTAATATTTTTATTGGGTTCTCTCTCTATTTTGCTTTCAGCAAATTTGGAGGCATTCGCCTGGGCGGTGAAGATGCCAAACCCGAATTTAGCACAATGGCATGGTTCGCAATGTTGTTTAGTGCCGGTATGGGTATTGGACTGATGTTCTTTGCCGTTGCTGAACCCATGTGGCATTTATTGTATCCGCCACATGCAGAAGCTGAATCACCCCAGGCTATACGCGATGCAATGGGAGTAACATTTTTGCATTGGGGCTTGCACGCCTGGGCTGTGTACGCAATTGTAGCGCTGGCTCTGGCCTTTTTTGCCTTTAACCGAAAACTACCTCTCTCCTTTCGTTCCGTTTTTTACCCGCTTCTTGGCGATCGTATAAAGGGATGGATGGGAGATGTCATTGACATTCTTGCAGTACTCGCGACCCTGTTTGGTCTCGCCACATCTCTGGGGCTTGGGGCACAACAGGCCGGTGCAGGAATGAACTTTGTGTTTGGACTCGAGAATACCGTATCTCTTCAAGTCATCATTATTGCCGGTGTTACATTACTTGCCACCGGTTCAGTTGTACTTGGAATCCATAAAGGCGTTAAAGTGCTGAGTGAGTTTAATATACGTCTCGCAGGTTTGTTTTTACTTTTCATTTTAATAGTTGGTCCAACCCTCTATATTCTGGGCACCTTTATCCAGAGCACCGGTTATTATCTGCAAAACTTTGCGGAGTATGCAACATGGAACCAAACATTCGAGGAGGAAGGAAGCTTTATGAGTACCTGGACGGTGTTCTACTGGGCCTGGTGGATTTCGTGGTCGCCTTACGTCGGGATGTTTATTGCACGGATCTCAAAAGGACGTACGGTTAAACAGTTCGTTCTCGGTGTGCTTATTGTTCCAACTATCATCACATTCTTGTGGATGAGTGGTTTTGGAGGAAGCGCGTTATTCCTTGAAACCGGTGGGCTTGCAGAAATTGCAAGTGCAGTTGAAGAGGACCAGACTACCTCACTTTTTATACTGCTGAATGAATTTCCACTCGGAATAATTACTTCGTTTCTCGCTATAGTACTTGTATTGAGTTTCTTCGTCACCTCTTCCGACTCCGGATCCCTGGTGATTGACAGCCTTACAAGCGGCGGAAAACTTGATTCACCGGTTGGTCAGCGCATATTCTGGGCAACTACTGAGGGTCTTGTAGCAGCAGTACTCTTAATTGGTGGCGGGCTTGGAGCACTACAGGCAGCTGCCATCAGTACGGGTTTACCTTTTGTTCTTATTCTTCTAGTCATGTGTTACAGCTTGCGCCAGGGCTTGAACCGCGAGTACAATGAAACCATGAATAAAATGAAAGACGAAGAAAAAGACTCTTACAGAGAGCTCGTAAAACAAGCAATCACTAAACAAAAACAATAAGTCGGGAGTATGAATATGGAACGTTTAGAAGAATGGTTTGTCTGCCTTGATCTAACCAGTATGGATGACATTCTGATTGGATACGCGGACTTTTTAACAACAGAAGTAAAACCTCAGAAAATTACGTTTATTCACGTTATCAAATCTTCCAATGTAGCTGATGACATGATTGAACTCTTTCCGGAACTTGAAAACCGGGATGATTTTAATGAAGTAATAAGGAATGACCTTCAGGATAAAATTGATAACTATTTTGATAAATCTAAGGTTGATACCGAACTGGTTATCAAAGAAGGCCGCCCTACGGATCAGATCGTCGAGACAATGAATAACATTAATCCGGATCTGACCTTTATGGGTAAGAAAGCCGGGTACTCGGGTAAAGGGGTTATACCAAGAAAAATCATGAAGTATCTTTCTTCATCCATCCTGTTTATTCCTGAATCTGCAAGATACCAGCTTAACAAAACATTGGTGCCTACAGATTTTTCAGAACAGTCAGCTCAAGCTATCAAAATGGCCCACGGGCTCACACAGGGGAGTGACCGACATGTTGTGGCACAACATGTTTATAACTACCCTGCAAAATTCTTTCCCTATATCCCCGAGGATGACGATGAGGAAAAAATGAATCAGTATCTCAAGAAAAAGAAGAATGAGTTTGTAGAAAAATACTCTATCCCAAAGGATGTTGATTTCGTTTTTTCTCTGAATATCGAAGGTTCAAAGATGGACCAGATCTATGATTTGGTCATAAAAGAGCAGGTCGATATGATTGTGGGCGTGTCCAAAGCCGACAAGAAGATCACAAGTATATTCAGGGAAGATTTCACGGATAAAATGGCTTATTTCCGGTTTGGTGTGCCGCTGTTTATCCGAAAAGACAAAGAGAAGCATCAGAAATTTCTGGAATCTCTCTTTAAATCTTAATACAGTTAACCTTTCTGATACAGACTTCGCTGCAAACCCGGCGAAGTCTTTTTTTTGTCCAATTCTGATGATATCCCCGATTAGAACCTCGGGAATTGCAGCCTGTTACACGGATAGCCGTGTCTATTCTCTGAAATCCATTGTATCTTAGCCAGCTCATAAATTTTAAGCAGACAACTGAATTAAACCCGATGGCGAAGCCAAAATTTACCACCCACCTTGGAATGGTGGACATTCTCCCCGATGACGTTCGAAAATGGCAATATATTGAGGAGTTGATTCGACAAGAAGCAGAGCTTTTCAATCTCGAAGAGATACGAACCCCCATCATGGAGCAAACCGAACTGATTGTCCGGGGCCTGGGTCAGCTTACAGATATAGTATCAAAAGAGATCTTTTCTTTCAGCCGGGGTGATGATAACTACGTACTTCGACCCGAATTGACCGCCCCGGTTGTCCGCGCCTATGTTGAGCATCACCTGGAACAACGCGGCGGATCTCAAAAACTATTTTATATTGGCCCCATGTTTCGTGCGGAACGGCCTCAAAAAGGACGCCAGCGACAATTCCACCAATTTGGTGTAGAAGTACTTGGCACCGACGACCCTGTAGCTGATGCAGAGGTTATTGCATTTATGGTTCATATCTACAAAAAGATCGGTATCACCAACACAAGTCTGAAACTGAATTCAATAGGTGATCCGGATAGCCGTAAAACCTACATAAAAGCTCTTAAAGAACATTTAAAGCCCAATTATGATAAGCTGAGTGATGTATCACAAAAACGCTTTGAAAACAATCCGCTTCGAATCCTGGATTCCAAAGAAGAAGAGGATCAGCCTTTTATAAAATCTGCCCCAGTTATCACCGATTTTCTCAGTGAAGATTCACAAAACCACTACTCTAAAGTGAAGGAATACCTAACGGATCTCAATATTCCCTTCGAAGAAAACCCTTACCTGGTTCGGGGTATGGATTACTACACAAAAACTGCGTTTGAGCTTATCAGCCCGGACCTTGGCTCTCAGGATGCGCTTGCCGGTGGCGGTCGGTATGATTTACTGGTTGAAGAGATCGGAGGCCAGCCAACTCCTGCAGTGGGGTTTGCAGCAGGTATGGAGCGATTATTCATCGCTTGTAAAGAACTTGGCATTCAGCTGGGAGACGAAAAATCAGTAGATGCCTATATCGTGACTCTTGGCGAGGAAGCAAGGAAATGGGGCCTGCTGCAGCTGCCAAACCTTCGGGAAGCCGGAATATCAGCCACAATGGACTATAAAGGACGGTCCATGAAAGCCCAGATGAAAGACGCTAACCGCGAAAATGCCCGGTTTGCAATCATTGTGGGTGATCATGAACTCGAGGCAAAGACTTTCACATTCCGTGATATGAAAAACAGTGAGGAAGAATCTCTCTCGCTAAAAGATGTTTTAGAACGTCTGCAGTCCCGGATATAGGTCAGGGATTCCAGAGTTCACAACAACCCAATAAGCATCCGTTCTTTATCTGACTTTTCGGAGTGGACTTTTAGATTTATCGGTTAATCCACATCTTCCAGGTAGTCCTGAAGACGCTGCGGATCATTAGGTGGGTCCTTTTCTGAATCAACCTCCTCAGAGGAAAACTCTGCACGGTCCTGCCTGTCCCATTTGTTAAGTAAATACTGCACGGCTTTATCCGTGCTTTCATGAAAGTGGGTGCCCCCCAGTCTGCGCGCCAGGCCGGACCGCAACAGGGGTTTACGAACCGGTGTTTTCAAACCGCCGAAGTGTAGTTCAATATCCCAGTCATACAGAGTTTCAGCAACAGACTGCAGAGCATCGATAGCGGTAGTATCCAGATCATTTATACTTTTTGCATCAACAACAACAGCACGGGTTTTTTTATTCTGCTCCTCACTTTTTTGTATGATAAAATCTTTAACAAATTCAGCATTATTAAATGAAATGGAACTGTCGAACCTGAGGATTAAAATTTCATCAATGGGTATTGCAGATGGATTTCGTGAAACATCCCTGAACGTTCTTGAACCGTGTACGTGGCCCAACACGGCCATATTTGGACGGCTCGAATGGTAGAGAACGACGAGCAGCGATCCTCCGATTCCCAGCAAAATCCCCTCCTGAATACCGATAAAAAGCACACTGAAAAACGTAAACAGTGCAATGTATGCATCCTCCGGTTTTGTACGGTACAAATATCTTAACTCCCCAAAATTAATCAATGAAAGTGAAGCTACGATAATAATTGCAGCGAGGGCAGGTATCGGAATAAAGTAAAAGAGAGGAGTTAGAAACAGTAAGGTAATGATAATCAATACTGCACAAACTACATTGGAAAGAGCTGACCTGGCCCCGCTTTGATCATTTACAGCCGAACGGGAAAAACTGCCTGACACGGGTGGACTCTGGAAAAAGCTGCCCATAAAATTTGCGGCCCCGATTGCGAAAAACTCCCGGTTTGGATTCAGAGGATATTTGTACTTATTGGCAAACGTTTTGCCCAGAGACATCACAGTCATCAACTGAATAAGCACAAGCGTAATCGTTGTTGGCAGCAACAGCCGGAAATCCTGAGGAGTAAAATCATGCATTCGGAATGAAGGAAGACCCGATGGAATAGACCCAATGACATCTACACCCATTCCCTGCAGATTGAAGATCCACACAGAAACTCCGCCACCTACCAGTAACACTATTGCCCGGGGGAACAACGGGTATAGTTTTTTAAGAATAATCAACAATCCAATTCCCAGAAGCCCAATTCCAAAAGCCCAGTAGTTCACTGCACCCAGATTCGATAACACGTCACCGGCCAGTACCCATACATATTCAGACCGAACCATTTCAAAACCAAGCAGATTTCCGAACTGGCTAAACACGATAATCAGAGGTGCGGCTGCCATAAATCCAAATATGACCGGTTTGGAGAGCAGGTTCACCAGGAACCCCATCCGGAGCAATGAAAGCCCCATGTGAACCAGGCCAGTAAACATGGTTAGCAGCAGTACTATTGAGACGTATTCTCCGGTACCGGGATCTGCAAGCATACTTGCGCCGGAAGCGATAATAATCATATCCGTTGCAACAAGTCCCACAGCAAGATGCTTCGATGTTCCGAACAGCGGGTAGATGAACAGTGGTATCAGCGAGCCATAAAGCCCATAAATTGGCGATAGACCAGCAATCACCGCGTACGCCATCACCTGTGGTATTGAGATTAAACCAACCGTTAAGCCGGCTCTTAAATCTCCTTTAAAATCCTGTTTAGAATATTCCGGCAGCCAGCGGAAGATGGTAAATTGATCCTTAACCTGATTTGTCAGAGAATCCAGATTCATATGTTAGGAATGAATTGCATCATTTTTTCATAAACATGTAAAGCACTCCCGTAATTTACAAAGAAGTTTGCTGCGTATCTCTTCCTGTGATTGATTTGTGCCTTTTTTCTTCAACCCACGTTCAGTTTTTATCGTACTTCTTTTTCACTTTTTTAATCTCGTTCTTTTCACCAATTAACGATAACCTGTCGTTTTTCTGAAGTTTGGTATTCCCGTGTGCGTAAATGATTGACCCCTCACGCTTCACAACGGTTATAAGCACACTGCCGGGAAGATCAAGTTCTTTCACCTGTTTACCGATCATTTCTTGCGTGGAGTCATCTTCACGAATTGTAAGGTTTATGAAACGTTCATCGCGTAACAAAACCTCTCTTAATTCCGCCTCATCTTTTGCGGCAAGCCATCGCTCGTTAAAGTCAATTGTATCAATCATTTCGGCTAAATGGGCTAAAATACGCAGATGCTGGCCCGACTTCTTCTTAGAACTCATCAGGTAGATAAGACTGTTCAATTTCTCATCAAGATCCTTCTGGTTGCTTTCGAGGTTAACATTTTCAAATGGCATGCCGTCTTTAATTCGTACAAGAGCTACCTCGGTGTCCACATCTTCCTTTATTCGAACGTGCTTGATAGCACAGGCATTTCCCACCGGGATGATTCCCTCGCGATAATCTTCTAAAAACAGCTCATAAATAGCATTTACTGATTTATCTACCCGTTCAGCAAACCTCTCACTTACTTTTTTGGTAATTTCATCGATATCCAAATCATCTGACAGATCTATTACAATTGCTCGTCCGATTGCCATTTCATAAGGATCATCCTTGCGCAGTCCCTTCTCACGCATAATGCTTCTCATCTCCCGTTCAAGTCCTTCATGCTGGTATTTACCGAGCCGGGCATGAACGTGATAGATTGCTCCTTCCCTGGCCACTTTTTCTTTTGAGTAGCTGAAATACCACACCACACTCACCGCGGCAATTGCCACCGTAAATATTACCGAGAGCAAGCCCATTTCTGCAATCAGAAACAGACAGATAAAGAATCCGGAGATCTGCATCCAGGGATACCAGGGAGATTTAAACCCCGGGTCATATCCCTCAATTTTGCTCTCTCTCATCACAATTACGGCAATATTTAAAATGCCGAACAGCAGCAGCTGAAACGCACTGGCAAGCTTTGCTACCGATTCAACATTAAACGCAACCAAAAGAAAGATCATCAGTATTGTGGTGGCTACCGTAGCAATTGTGGGAGTACCAAAACGGCCAAGCTGAGAAAAGGTAGTTGGAATCAGCTCATCGCGGGCCATGGCAAGCGGGTAGCGTGCTGCCGACATAATTCCGGCATTGGCAGTGGAGGCAAATGCTGCGATGGCTGCTATCACAACGAGAATCAAACCGGTTTCGCCGGGAAGCCAGGTTAAAAACACTTCACCTGCCGTGGCAACCGGAGTTAAATCAGCATGCAGGGCATCCGGATCCAGCGTCATTACCATAATGAATACGCCCACAACATAAATAAATGTGGCCGTTGCCAGCGACAGAATCATGCCAAGCGGAATGTTCCTATCCGGATTCTGTACCTCCTCAGAAACACTTGCAACTTTTGTCAAGCCTGCATATGAAACAAAGACAAACCCAATGGTTGCAAAAAATCCCTGTGGACCAAACTGAAAAAACGGAGTAAACTCCTGCCGCATCGTTTCGAAAAAATCAACATCAATGACTGCAAATGTCCCCTGAAATACATAGAAAAAAAGGATACTCACCAGAGTGGCCACCATCACATTTTGCAGCCAGCTGCTCTCTTTTGCGCCGATAATATTAGTGATTCCAAAAAATATCGTAAGCGCCACTGCAACGGGTGTAATTGGCAGATCGATAAAAATGGCGATGTAAGCCCCCATTCCTATAAGAGCAAACGCACTTTTAAATACAAGCGCGAACCACGAACCTATTCCACCCACCGTGCCGAAAAGCGGCCCAAGGCTGCGATCAATAAAGTAATATGCACCACCGGCTCTCGGCATTGCAGTAGACAACTCGGCTACGCTGAACATGGCCGGCAAAATTAAGATGCCGGCAACAAAATAGGCAAGAACAACCGAGGGGCCGGTTTGGGCGGCTGCAAGACCCGGTAAAAGAAAAAAACCGGAGCTGAACATAGCGCCGGTACTTATTGCATAAACATCAAAGAGTTTCAGTTCTTTTTTGAGTCGACTTTGCTCTTTCAAGACAGATCTTTTGTAAAATTATACACGATATTACTTCTAAATATTTGAGATTCTTCCACGTAAATTCTTCCCGGCATTTCAGAACGAATCTCAGAACCACACAAAATCCGGGGGTTGTTACATAAACAACATTCACTATGTATTGAAGACGATAACCGGACAGGGCGCCATTTGCAAAATGTTCTCTACACGCGGCCCAAGGTACAGACGATTTGTTCCGGGCCGCACATTTGTACCTACGATGATCAAATCAATCTGGTTGGTTTCCGCGATTTCCGAAATTTTTACTTCCGGGCTCTGACCTTGTACAACCATACCCTCAGTATTTATTTCGTATGCTTCCCCCAGTTTTTTCAGCTCATTTATTGCTTCATTTGCAAATAAATTTTTATTCTGAACGTACGTTTGATTCGTATTATAAACCGGACGCAACTCATTAATCGTCACATTCAGGGCTAAAACCTCTTTTGTATGATCTGATTTGGCGATAAAGAAACCAAGTTCTCCGGCATTCCGGGATTCAATACTTCCGTTTGTCGGTATCATAATTCGCTGCGGAGTCCAGTTTTTTGATATTTTAGATGCCTGAACAATCAGGGTTGGGCAGGGAGCGAATCTCACCAAAAAATCAACAATCGGGCTAAACAGGTGGTCCGAATCTATAGACCTTTCCGTTGCACCAATTACAAGCAGATCGTATCCTTTTTTAGATTCATCAGTGATTGCATCTCCCGGCTTTTCAGCTGTTACCACTTTAACAACCAGTTCTTCAAGGTTGAAGTATTCTGACAGTTCATTTAAGTATTCTTCTGCTTTTGGTTTATCTTTGCTGTCTTTCACAACCGACAAGAGCGTTAACGACAGATCTGTTCCCTGCCCAACCAATTCCAGGATCCGCGCCTCTATGGATTGGAGATTGCTATTGCCTACTACATTCTTAACATCCTTTAAGCGAACAGGCAGCAAAACACGGTGAATGTCTGCAACCATGCTGTCGGCTTCCAGCTCCTCTTTTTTCAGCCGTTTTTGTTCGTCCTCACCGATTTTTACACGTTTGAGAACCCATCGAAGTGCAAAAGGAGCCATCAGGGACGTTGCAATCGCCATCACTACAATGATCGAAAACATATCCTGAGACAGGATTCCCAGGCGCAGGCCAATTGTGGCAATAATAATTTCCATTGCCCCGCGTGCGTTTAAACCGGCACCAAAACTCAGGGATGTCCAGTGATCTTTCCCGCCAACAAACCGCGCCCCGGTATAGGTACCAATCACCTTCCCGAGTGTGGCAATGGCAATCACAATTAAAGTTATGACAATAAGGGTGGGATCAAGCAGATTCAGCATATTCACTTTCAATCCCGCCACTGCAAAAAAGATCGGTGCAAAAATGCCAAGTGCAATACTTTCAAGTTTATTGATAACATCCTCTGGCAGGCGGGGCATCATCCCGAACAGAATCCCCATCACAAATGCACCCAAAATTGCTTCCAGGTTCAGCAGTTGTGTGATGGCTCCCCAGAGAAAAACAAGAACAATGACGAGGGAAAGAATCCTGTCATTGCTGATCACTTCATCCTGAACAAATGTAAGCAGCTTCCGAACCAGCCAGCGGCCCAGCGTAAAGCTGATGACAAGAAATGCAAGTACACTGCCCACCGTGGTTAATACCGTACCGGTAGTTACCGCATCCCCCGCGGCAATACCTGCCACAATGGAGAGTAAAATCCACCCGATGGTGTCGTCACTCATTCCGGCAGCCAGAATGGTCTGACCGATATCACGCCGCATCAGCTTCATGTCCATTAGTACTTTTGCGATTACCGGTATGGCGGAAATCGACATGGCTGTTGCCACAAAAAGAGCAAACACGAGGCGCTCATCTGCATCAGCCAGCAAAAATTCCGGCAGGTACATGCCGAGCAGGAACCCGGTAAGGAAGGTGATGGATATCCCGCCGAGGGATACGCTTATGGCTGTTTTGGCGTGATGTTTAATCAGCCTTATGTCGGTTTCCAGCCCGGTTATCAGCAGCAGGAACATGGCCCCCAGCAAACTGATGACCTCCAGAAGATACCCCTGCACATCCGTTTGAGGGATGATAAGTTCACCAAAAGCCGGAATAGCACTCGATAGCAGGGATGGGCCTAAAATAATTCCTGCCAGGATTTCACCAATAACAGCTGGCTGTCCCAACCGCGTAGAAATTTCACCAAACGTGCGCGCGGCAAGCAGCAATACAGCTACCTGGAAAACAAGAAGAAAAATATCGTGATGAGGTGCAGACGAAAATACGTCCATAAATAGTCTTTCGTTTTAGAAATTAAATGATGACATACATTCTGACAGATTATGCCAAAGATAACATTATTCTGCTAAATTGAAGATGCATTCATGAAAGAGACAGGAGTGTGCGGGAAATGCCGTATTTA
>JAWLEH010000091.1:0-14037 GCA_041686215.1 Balneolaceae bacterium
CAGGATTGAAAGTAGGTTACGAAGTTCCCCTTCTTTGCTTGCAGAGAAGGGGACAGGGGATGAGTCCGGAGATGAGTCTCAGTTCAAAACCGCAGATTTACGACGGGCAAAGCGCACGATCTTCTGGGTAATTGCCTGGATATCAGCAATCTCCGGAAGGGTGACGACCTGGTCGTGATGAAGCCAGTGCCGGAGTTTCCGGTTGAAAGAGTCTCCCAGGGTAGCAGAGACCGAAACCCCCAGTTTTTCGAGAGCGGCAGCGTTACACATCTGCTCATACTGGTTTCGGATAGGGACCACCATCAGTTTTTTCTTCAGGTAGATTGCCTCTGCACAAGTCTCAAACCCGGCACTTGTAAGGACACCCAGTGAGTTCTCCATGCTTTTCAGAAAAGGTTCATTGCCAACAGGGTATAGGGTAACATTTCCCCTGTTGCGGGTTTCCTCACACAGCGGAGAAAAGATTTCCCACTGAACAGCGGAATGTTTTGCAAAGATCGACTGCAGTGTTTCAGGATCAAAAGCAGGCAGGTAAACGGTGACATGGCCGCCCCGAGCCGGGTTGAGCCGCCGGACGTCACTTCGGATGACCGGCCCTTCGATAAACCGGTCGTACCGTAGAAAATGAAATCCAATGGGCCTGTGGCAGGGTGCAAAATGTTTCAGTACCTGTTCAGCCATTATTGAATTTTTTACAGGGCGCGGAGTTCGGTCAGATAAAAACGCTGCCTGGTGGCTGAGCCCTATACAGGTTATTCCGGATCGGAAGGCGGCCCAGGAGCTTACGGGTTCGTAGTCGCTGATGACAAGATCGTATTGGGTGGTATCAAGGCTCTGAACATCCTTCAAAAAGCGTATGGGTTCCAGTTCAAAAGCTGTTTTCAGGTACGAGACACCCCCGGTGGCGTCATACGCAAGAGACATTCCCCTGCGATAGTCAACATCAGGGTAGGGAAGTTTCATTTTGCAGTTCGTACCGCTCAATAGTACATCCACGCCGGCATGTTGCGATAGTTCGGGCAAGATTTCCCGCGCCCGGCTGATGTGTCCGTGGCCGGTGCCCTGTATGCCGTATAATATTCTCATCCGATGATCATTTCAGGTTTGCCATTTCGTTTGATCAGGTTTTTTTCGATCCGATCCTGGTGTTTAAACTCATCTTCGCTGTAGTGATACATGGTCCACTGGTCCCCGTCGTACTCAAGGGCCGTAAGATTCTCCACCCAGTCTCCCGAGTTCATGTAAATGACCGACCCGTTCCGGTTTTGATAGCCCCGTATCTTTGGCTTGTGAATGTGGCCGCAGATCACGTAATCGTAGCCCTGTTCGATAGCCAGGTCAATAGCCGTTTGTTCAAAATTGTCGATAAACTGCACCGCTTTCTTCACACTGTCCTTGATCCGCCTGGAGAGGGAAATTTTTCCGCGGCCCATTTTAACAGATATCCAGTTGATAAACTTGTTGATCATAATCAGTAAATCGTAGCCCTTGCCGCCAATCCGGGCAATCCATTTAGAATGCTTCATGGTTACATCAAACACATCGCCGTGAAAAATCCACACTTTTTCACCTTTCAGATTCAGAACCAGTTTGTCACGGATGAAGAGCGGACCAAGCTGCAGGCTGGAGACTTTCCGGAGCACTTCGTCATGGTTTCCTGTGAGGTAGTAGATGTCCGTGCCATTGGCCATTTTGGTGAGCAGTGTACGCAGAACCATCATGTGTGATTCCGGCCAGTAATATTTTCGGAAATTCCAGACATCAATAAAATCTCCATTCAAAATGATCGTTTTTGGTTCAATAGAGTTTAAATACTGAAGCAGTTCAAGGGCATGGCAGCCCACGGTTCCCAGGTGAATATCACTAAGAACCAGAATGTCAACAGGTCGTTTTTTCATATAGTTGTTCTGATTGTGCAGTTTGGTACTGCAGATGTCCAGTTCTAATAAAAGAAACTATTGTTACCACACTGTTGGATTTAGGTTAGCAGAGGGTGAAGTGTGGATTAAGAAATTGTTTCTAACTTATTTAAAGGCAGTCAGATGCGGTACCATAAACTTTTTGTGGCTGCATAGCAGTTGATCATAAAAAATGTAGTATCATTCCTGCCAGCTTGGTGGCATTATTGTTGTGGGGGAATAGTGTCAGATTAGTTTTAAAATTCCGACAGAAATGGGATTGCATCTGTCGGAAAAAACAAGTAATTGAAAGGTGTCAATGCATTCTGCTCGTATGTTGCGACAACCAAGACTTTAATAAAAAATTTACCCACTGTTCAATGAAGGCAGATCAGGGAAGCTATCATTTACCATGCTATACGATCCCGAAAAAAAATTTGATTTACTAATCATCGAGGATAACCCCGGTGATTATGTATTGATTGAGGAGTACCTGAATTCCAACGGGTTACACCACCGGCTGGAACACGCCCAAAATTTCCGTGAGGCGGAAAGAATTACCCATAAATCGGAATCAGGTTTTGACGCTGTTCTGCTGGATCTGAACCTGCCCGATCTTGAAGGGGAAAAGCTCATTAAAGCTACAATGGAGATGGTGAATCCGGCCCCGGTGATTATACTTACCGGGTATTCTGATATGCAGTTCAGCATCAAGTCGCTGAGCATGGGGATTTCCGATTACATACTAAAAGACAAACTCAGCTCTCATAACCTCTGGAAAAGTATTCGCTACAGTATTGAGCGAAAATCGATGTACCAAAAGCTGAGGTATTCCGAACAGCGGTACCGCGATCTGTTTGAACACAATCCATCTCCAATGATTATATGGGAGATAGATTCACGAACAATTATAGACTGTAATGAAGCCGCCGTTCAAAAGTACGGCTAATCAAAAAAGGAGTTCACCACACTTACAGTTGATGATTTACAACTGGAGGAAGGCCTGAAGCTGCAAAATGCCAGCCCTCTGAACGCAAAATTAGACAGGGAGCAGGCACCCACACCCAATAAAGTATGGCGCCACCGCAAAAAAAACGGGGAGATTATCTTTGTTGAATCATCCGGTCATCAGCTTGAATACCGCGGGCGGAATTGCTCTCTGGTATTACTAAATGATGTGACTGATACGATTGCCATGCAGGAAATGATGCTGGAAAGTGCGATTAAGGCGGAAGAAGAAGAACGCAACAGAATTGCGAACGAACTTCATGATAGTGTATTACAGCAGATGGTGGCCTGTGGGATGTTTACCCAAAACCTGCACGATAAGGTAAATGGAGCCCCGGAACTCAAAGAGGATGTGGCAAAACTCCACTCGCTTATCCGGGATGTGATTACTGAAGCACGAGACATGTCTCACAACCTGAAGCCCGCGCACTTTGAAACCTCTACTTTTCCAGAGTTAATAATTCAGCTTTCACGACAGCTCACCAGGGATTCCGGGGTGGAGTTCAAAGTGAAAAATTTTCTTGATGATGAATTTGAGATGGAGATTCATACCAAAACAAACCTATACCGGGTGCTCCAGGAACTCTGCACGAATGTGATAAAGCATTCGGGGGGTGAACAGGTTGTGATCAGTTTTGAGATAGTAGATAGCAGGTTCTACCTTACCGTGCAGGATGATGGCGTGGGATATAGGGAGAAATCTGAAGAAAGCAGCGGAATTGGTTTGAAAAACGTGAAAAGCCGTATATATAGGATTGGAGGAGAGATTGAGTTTGCAGATGCAAACCCAAATGGCCTGCAGGTGAACATAGAGGTTGACCTGTAAACCATAAAATTAAAGCCCTGTTTTTTTGAATTAGGTTGTGCATAATTTTTCTTTATCCGGTTGGTTTTTTGTTTTTCAGGGAAACTGACCTGAGATCAGCAGTGACATATACTGAATATAAATGGGAAAAAATGGGCAATAAAAGCAATAATAAGTCGGAAGGTTCTGGTTCTGTTCGCGAAAAAAATGAACTGAGCGAGCAGCGCTTCAGAAAATTGGTTCAGGAAGGATCCGACCTGATTGCCATACTGACCCGGCAGGGTGAATACATTTACGCATCACCGAATTACTCCGAGTACCTCGGAATTGGAGAAGATGAGTTAGTGGGAAAAAATGCGTTTGAGTATATCCATCAAGCGGATTTGAAACGCCTCAACAAAGAGATCGAACGGATAGACCGGGAAGGTTCAGTGACAACAACTCCATATCGGTTTCTGCATAAAGACGGGAGCTGGCGATGGATGGAGACCACCTGCGTGGATTTGAGGGATGATCCGGCTATTGGCGGAATAGTAGCAAATTCCATCGATATCACTGAAAGTCTCTACTACCAGCGGCTTGAAAAGCTTGAGAAAAGAGTGCTTGAACAAAATCTTTCGGGCGAACCACCTGAAGAGTTCTTAAAAGAGTTTCTGAAAGGGCTGGAAACACTGCACGATGGTATGATCTGCTCCATTATGAGGGTGAAAGACGGTAGATTGCTTAACCTCGCAAGCCCGTCACTTTCGAAAGGATATCTTGAAAAGATTGAGGGAGTACATATAAGTGCAACCATAGGATCGTGCGGGATAGCCGCATATAAAAAAGAGAAGGTCATCGTAACGGATATTCAGAATGATGGGCGCTGGGAAGGCTACCAGGAACTTGCGGCGGAACACAACCTGGCGGCTTGCTGGTCTGTCCCAATTATGGATTCCAATAATGAGGTGATGGTGACATTCGGTGTGTACTCCCCGGTGCCAAAATCTCCCACAGGTGATGAGCTTCGAACGGTACATCGCGTATCGCAGCTGCTGCAGTTAATCTTTGAAAACCAGAAAGTTTTACAGGATTTGAAAAGCAGCAACGAGCGCTATGAATATGTGACCCATGCAACATCTGAAGCGATTTGGGATTTCAACCCTGAAACCGGCAAACTCTTTTGGGGCGATGGCTTTCGGACGCTTTTTGGGTACGAGCGTGAAACCGATGAAACAGGTATCAGCCGCTGGATTGATAAGGTTCACCCGGGCGATATTGGTGAGTTGCACGGAAAAGTAAAAGCATTTATGGCAGGTAAACTTAACCGCTGGAATCACGAGTACCGGTTCAGGAAGAAAAACGGGGAAATAGCTCATGTTCGGGATAAGGCCATCGCCATTAAAGATGAAAATGGTAAGATAGCTCGTGTTGTGGGGGCAATGGAGGATATTACAAAACATAAAGAGGAGGAACAGCGCCTTAAGTTAATGGAGTCGGTTGTTACCAATGCTACGGATGCCATTTTGATTACCGAAGCAGAGCCTTTGGATTCTCCGGATGGCCCCCGGATTGTGTATGTGAATGAGGCATTTGAAAAGATGACCGGCTATTCGGAATCAGAAGTAGTGGGGAAAACGCCAAGAATTTTACAGGGACCCAATAGTGATTTTGACGCCCTGAAACGGATGGGTGAAAAACTACGGCGCTGGGAGCCGGCTGAAGTTGAAACCATCAATTATAAAAAAAACGGGGAAGAATTTTGGATACAGTTTTTGGTTAACCCGGTTGCCAATCAAAGCGGAATATATACGCACTGGATTGCCGTTGAACGAGATGTTACAGAACGGAAAAACCGGGAGCAGCAGCAGATGCTTCTGGCAGATATCACCCGGGAATTCAGTAAAGCGGAATCCTTGATTCCGGCACTTTCCGGCGCAGTAAAGCATCTCTGTAAGTTGAGAAATTTTGAACTTGCTGAGTTTTGGTTAATTGACCAGGATGAGGGTATCCTGAAACGTATGTCCGATGTTGCCTTAACCGAAGGTGCGCGTGAGTTCAGAAAGTTAACCGGGGATGTGGGGGCATTTTCAATAGGGGAGGGGCTTCCCGGAAAAACCTGGGAAAAACGGGAAACTCTCTGCTGGAGAGATCTGGGAAACAAAAAGGAGTTTGTAAGAAGTGAAGCTTCAAAACAGGCCGGACTGAAAACCGGTTACGGTATTCCCGTGTTCGACCGTACTGAGGTGATAGGTACGCTGCTGATAGCTACTGAAAATGAAACCGGCGAAGGAAACCTGGTTATTCCCATGCTTGAGGAGGTGTGCAGGCAGATTGGCCCCGAAATTCGCCGTAAACGTGCGGAGGAAGAACTTAATCGCATTTTCAGTTTTGCACCCGATATTATTTGCGTGGCAGGGATGGACGGTTATTTCAAGAAAATAAATCCCGCAATGACTCGGCTGCTCGGGTATTCGCAGGAGGAGCTCCTATCCCGGCCTATTCAAAGCTTTACACATCCGGATGATGAGGCCAAAACCGTGGGGGAGATTAATGCCATCAACCGGGGGACGGGCAAATCTTATTTCGAAAATCGTTTTCTGACCAAAGATGGAAATGTGGTATGGCTTTCGTGGACAACAAAAGTTTTTGAGGAGGAAGGAACAATTTACAGTGTTGCCCGGGATGTGACCGTTCAAAAAAATCTGGAAGATCTTCTGGACCAGGCCAACAGGCTGGCTCGCATTGGGAGCTGGGAGGTAGAGATGGATACCAACGAAATTTACTGGTCACAAATCATACGGGAAATTCATGAAGCTGCTGAAGCTTATGAACCTAAACTTGAGGATGGAGTAAGCTTTTACAAGGAAGGTGAAAGCCGGGAAAAAATTAAGGATGCATTGGATCGTGCAATAAAACAGGGAGAACCCTGGGATGTGGAGCTCCAAATTGTAACTCATAAAGGGAACGAGAAGTGGGTTCGTGCCATCGGGCAACCAGAAATGTTTAATGGAAAATGTGTGCGCCTGTTCGGCAGTTTTCAGGATATCGACCAGCGGAAAAAAGCGGAGGTCGCTTTTAAAGAGGCATCCCGCGAGCGGATGAATATCCTGGAGAGCATCTCTGATGCATTTTACGCGGTGGATGAAAACTGGAAAATCACCTACTTCAACAGGGAGGCTGAAAATCTGTTAAATAAAAAGGCAGAGGATGTGCTGGGCCGTTCATTATGGGATGCGTTTGCCCCGGCAAAGGAGACGGAGATTTTCAGGGTTTATAATGAAGTGATGGATAGTGGAATCCAGCAATCACTCGAGTTCTATTATCCCCCGCTTGAATCCTGGTTTGATGTTTCGGCATTTCCATCCGAAAACGGGATTTCTGTCTATTTTAAAAACATTAACGAACGAAAGCGGCAGGAGCAGGAGATCGTTAACAAAACTCACCAGCTGGATGCCATTGCTACTTTTAACTCCCTGCTGATCCAGGAAGAGCACTGGCTGAACGCACTGAAAAGGAGCCTGAAACTTTTTGGGAAGATCTACGATGCCGACCGGGTCTATTTCTTTGAATTCCATCCCTCAGACGCCACCGGTGAAGAAGCTGTAACAATGAAGGCGGAGTGGGTGGATGAATCCATCGACCCGCAAATTGGGCTGGACGCTCATAAAGATGTACCGCTGGGCGCACTTGGCAAATTTATGGAAGATCTCAGAAACAGGCAGATGTTCAACACAGCAGTTGATAATATCGAAGATGAGTCGTTCCGAAACCTTCTGAAAGAGCAGCAAATTCTGTCCATTTTGGCGGTACCGGTTTTTGCAGATGAGCAATTCAGAGGGTTTATCGGGTTTGACGACTGCCACAGTGCACGTCCATGGAGTGAAGAGGAGGCGGGGTTTCTGAAAACTATTGCGATCAACCTGGCGTCTGCAATTGAGAATGCAGATGCAAAACGAGCTGTACAGGAAGCTTTTGATGAGAAAAATACCATCCTTGAAAGTATTGATGATGCATTCTTTCATGTAGACAAGAATTGGGTGGTAAAGTACTGGAACAGCAAAGCTGAAGAGCTGCTGGGTACCAGGCGGGATGAAATTGTAGGCAAAAACCTCTGGGACATCTATGCGGATGCCGTCTCACTGGATTTTTATACACAATATCATAAGGCAGTTGAGGAACAGACATCCGTACAGTTCGAGGAGTATTATCCCGGAACGGAGACGTGGTTTGATGTGAGTGCATATCCCGCAGATAACGGGCTCTCTGTTTTTTTCAGGGATTCGACGGTTCGTAGAAAAACAATTGAGAAGATCCGCTTATCGAACGAACGGTTTACAAAAGTAGCGGATGCGGTGAAAGATGCAATCTGGGATTGGAACGTGAAAACAAATACCCTGTTCTTTGGGGATGGGTTCCGGAAACTTTTTGGACATAACCCCAGTGAATTTGGCCGCGACGTGAAAATTTGGGCCGATCATGTGCATGAAGACGACCGGGAAGAGGCGTTCAATAGCCTGCTGGAAGCGGTGGAAAGTAAAGATCAAAGCCGGTGGTATACAGAATACAAGTTCAGGAAACGCAATGGAGATTATGCCTATGTTCAGGATTCGGGTTCAATTATTCGTAATTCCGAAGGGGAGGTTACCCGCGTTGTAGGCGCAATGAGGGATGTAACCGAGCAGAAAATCTACGAGGAGCGTCTCATTGAGCTGAATCGTTCGCTTGAGGAACAGACGAAAGAGCTGGAAATATCCAATGCGGAACTGGAACAGTTTGCATTTGTGGCATCGCACGACCTGCAGGAACCACTGAGAATGATCAGTAGTTTTCTTACGCAGCTCGATAAACGCTACGGCGAGCACCTGGATGAGAGAGCACGGCGCTATATTCATTTTGCCACAGATGGGGCCTCCAGAATGAGACAGATTATTCTTGATCTGCTCAACTATTCACGTCTCAATCATATCGAGGTTCCCCTGGAAGATGTTGATGTGGAAGCTGTACTGACTGAAATACAGGGCATGTTGGAACCGCGTCTGAAAGATTCGGGCGGAGTGATCAAATGGGAAGAAGACTTGCCCGTGGTGAAGGCTGCACAAGGACCTCTGAAGCAGGTTTTTCAGAATATTATTAGCAATGGGGTGAAATACCAGCCGGAAGACCACGCGCCCGAAATCCATATATCTGCCACCAAAGAGGAATTCTCCTGGCATTTTATGGTATCCGACAATGGTATTGGTATCGAAGAAAGTTATACGGAAAAAATATTCGATATTTTTCAGCGGCTGCACAGCAGTGATGAATACTCCGGTACCGGCATGGGGCTTTCCATCTGCAAAAAAGTAGTGGAACAGCACGGCGGGGAGATCTGGGTAGAATCGGATGGCAAAACCGGAAGTACGTTTCATTTTACAATTTCAAAACAAAACGAAGCAGAAGAATGAACTTCATCCAATATCGCCGGAAGCATGTGGTTGCTGAACCGCGTCAGCGAATGATGTCCCGGCTCACACTTCTTGGATCCCTTCTTGGGGTCATACTTCTTTTTATTTCGTGCAACAGCGAAGTAACAGAACAGCAGCCGGTTAAACTAACGGTTGGGGTAACGCCATTTATCGGTGAAGTTGCTTCATATGTGGCACAAGAAAAGGGATATTTTACTGAACAGGGACTTGAGGTGACCATTCGGTCAAACATGGCCGGTATGGAATCATTTAAGAAGTTGCTGGATGGTGATATTGATATTGCTCATATTGCGGAAACACCATTTTTGGTTGCCATTGCAAGCCCCGATCAGTTTGGTATTGAAAGGGGCAATGAGCCTCATATACTGACCAACTTGATTCACTCCACTCAGATTCAAAAGGTGGTGGCACATAGCGATTTAGGGCTTGAAAAACCGTATGATTTATCAGGGTTACGGGTGGGAGTGAAGCTTGAATCAAAGTCGGAATATCACCTGGATTCTTTCTTTCTGGAGTACCAGGCTGACTCTGATGACATTGAGATTGTGAACCTGACTCCAACGGAACAGGAGGAGGCGTTCAGAAACCGGGAGATTGATGTGATGGTAACCTGGGAGCCGCATACATCCCGAATACTAAATGAGTTGGGCAGTGATGCCGAAGAGCTCGAAACGAGTCTTTCATATTCAACACTCTGGCTGGCAGTAACGTTAGAGAATACCTATCGTGAAAATCCGGATGCCGTGAAAGCTTACCTGAGAGCTTTGAGGGAAGCGCAGCTCTATATGCGGAATCAACCCGGGGAGGTAGTGGAAATCCTGGCCGGCCAGCTGGATATAAACCGTGACATCATTGAAAGCCTGGCGGATAGAATCGATTATGAACTTTCGCTTAGCGAACGAATGCTTGCCCTGCTGAACGGGCAACACCGCTGGCTTGTGCAACGGGACGAAGCACCCGATTCTACAATTAACATTGAGGAAATGATAATTTTTGAACCGATGGAAGAGATCTTTCCTGAGGGTATTACCCTGATTCAATGAGCGTAAAAGGCCGCCTGAATATTATCGTTCTTTTATCTGTACTCACAACCTTGGGGCTGTATGGATATATCGTGAAGGTAACGCTGGATATCGATAAAGAACTGGCTGAAATTGAGAAGCTTGAAAGGTTTTCCGAAACAGTGTCTCAGCTCAGTCTTCTGACGGAGTACTACATCTCGTACGGATATCAGCGTGACTTGAGTTCGTGGTATCGGATTATTAATGAACTGCGTGAAAATGTGGGGCAAATAGAGGATTTTTCACGATACTCGCTTATCTCGGAATCGATTCCCCAAATTGAGAGCGCGTTTGAATTGATTATTCGAATCAATGAGGAGCCTGAATATTACCCGGATGCCTCGATGCGTGAAGAGCTGATGAACAGGGCAATGACCCGAATCCGGTCGGATATCCGGCAGGTAATGGCGATGTCTCACTCCATCGCCACGTCGCGGCACGAAAATATCCGGGAGCTACAGGTAGATCAGCGCCTGTACTTCCTGGCGGTGTTTGTACCGGCAATTCTGCTGATTCTGTTGATTGCCTATTTTTTGCGAAGAACCATCCTCATATCGCTGGCACAGCTTCAGTCCGGAACCCGGGCGCTTGCATCCGGTGATTTGACGAAGCGGGTGGAACTGAGTGGCGAGGATGAATTTAGTGAACTGGGAATGCAGTTTAACCGGATGGCAGATGAATTGCAGGAAAGGATCAGCAAAGAGGAGGAGCTGATTGGCCGGCTGGAAACAAAAACTGAAGATCTGGAGCGTTCTAACAGGGAGCTTGAACAGTTTGCCACCGTTGTATCCCACGACCTGAAAGAGCCGCTGCGCATGATCGGGAATTTTATGGGTTTGCTGAAAAAACGATATTCCGGTCAACTGGATGAAAAGGCAGATAAGTATATCTACTTCGCAACGGACGGAGCGGCCCGTATGAGCAGGATGATTGATGATCTGCTTGAGTTTTCCCGTGTTGGCAGGGTATACAGCGAATTCAAAAAAGCAGATTTATCGAATATTGTGGAGAATGTGCTGGCCATGAATGCTGCAGAAGTTGAACAAAAGCAGGCACGTATTCACAAAGATGATTTGCCCGTTGTTTGGGGAGTGCCTGTCTCCCTGAATATGCTGTTTCAAAACCTGATTGGAAACAGCCTGAAATATGCTTCAAAAGACCGGTCCCCGGTCATTAAAATTGAGGTGAAAGAAGAGGAATCTCACTGGAAATTTAACCTTTCAGACAACGGGATCGGGTTTGATAACAACCAGTCTGAAAGGATATTTGAACTATTCAAGCGATTGGATACGGAGGAAGAGTACAGGGGAACAGGTATGGGGCTGGCAATTTGCAAAAAGATTGTAGAACAGCACGGAGGTACAATCCGGGCGGAATCGACCCCGGGAGAAGGTACCCGAATTGAATTTACAATTCGAAAAATGGACTATGAAAGTAAGGATGAATCAGAAGATGAAAAAAAATAAAGAGTTTTTACAGGGAGAGGGCGAATGTGCGAAACTGCTGCGTGAGATCGATTGGTCCAATCACCCGCTGGGTGACCCGGACTCATGGCCTGATACACTAAAGATTTCCCTCGGCATTCTACTCAGCAGTAAATTCCCGATGTTCCTTTTTTGGGGAGAAAATCTCTTCTGTTTTTATAACGATTCGTACCGCCCTTCGCTTGGTAAAAATGGAAAGCACCCCAACATGATGGGGAAAAAGGCACATTTGGTGTGGCCTGAAACCTGGGGTGTAATAAAACCTCAAATCGATCAGGTGCTGGAAAAGGGGGAGGCAACGTGGAACGAAGAACAGTTTCTCCCGATATATAGAAACGGCCGTGTGGAAAATGTGTACTGGACCTATAGCTACAGCCCGGTGCTGAACCCGGAGGGCGAACGAGAAGGTGTATTGGTAACCTGCCGGGATGCCACAGCCGAAGTTCAAAGACGTCGCAGTCTTGAAAAAATGAATGAACGACTGAAACGCGCGAAAAAAATTGGCGGTATCGGTGACTGGAGTTTTAATTTAGAAACAGAAGAATTGACGTGGTCGGAAGAAATGTACCATATATTTGAAACTACGCCGGGTGCATATCATCCAACATGGCAGCGTTATAAAGAATCGGTTCACCCGGAAGACCTGGTTTCTTTACAAAATATGAGGCAGCACGCAATTGAAAACGGGGAAACGCTGGACCACCAGCACCGCCTGATTGTTACAGACGGATCTGAAAAATGGGTGCGGCAGGTTGCAAAGGTGTATGAGAGTGAGAATGGGGAGCAATTTTTTGAAGGAACCTGCCAGGACATCACCGAAATGAAAAGGATAAACCTGGAGCTGGAAAAGAAAGCCGGTAAGCTTAAACAGGTAAATGAAGATCTTGAAGAGTTTGCATACACGGCTTCTCATGATTTGAAAGAGCCGCTCAGAATGGTTAAAAGTTTTCTTGATCTGCTGAAGCAAAAGTATGGCAGTGAACTGGATGAGAAGGCACAAAAGTACATCTTCTTTGCACGGGATGGTGCTGCACGTATGGGGCAGCTGATTGATGAGTTGCTGGAATATTCTCGAGTAGGCCGAATATATACCGAAACGGAAAAGGTAGACCTGAACAGGCTTTTAGAGCGTGTTGAAAAATTATATGCCGGAGAAATAGAAGAAAAAAATGCCCGCATTATATCGGTTGATCTTCCGGTTGTTGACGGTATTTCCATTACTCTTCAGATGCTTTTGCAAAACATTATCAGTAACAGCCTGAAATTTTGTCCCGACCAGAAAACTCCGGAAATCCGGATTGAATCGAAAGAAGAAAAAGTTTATTGGAAAATTTCAATTGCCGATAATGGGATTGGAGTGGATAAGTTGTTTTTTAATAAGGTGTTTCAGCCGTTTAAACGTCTGCATACATCAGATGAATATCCTGGAAGCGGAATGGGATTGGCAACCTGTAAAAAAATTGTAGAACAGCATGGTGGTTCTATCTCTATTGAGTCGGATGGTAAAAGCGGTACTACAATACATTTTACAATAAAAAAAGTTGACGCATAGTGAAACAGTCAATACATATTCTTTTAGTTGAAGACAATAAGGGTGATGTAGTTCTGATTACAGAAGCGCTGCAGGATTCGAACAATGAACTTAAAATAACAACGCTTTCAAATGGAGAGAAAGCGGTTGATTATTTGGAGGAGACGGATTCGCTGCCGGATATGATTATGCTGGATATAAACCTGCCGAGGGTGAATGGGCTCGAAGTTTTGAAGTTCATTAAAACCAGTTCCACGCTTTGCCATATACCGGTAGTCATGCTAACTACTTCGTCTGCCGGGAAAGATGTCATGGAGTCGTATAAACACCACGCCAATTGCTTTATTACAAAACCAGCCGATGTTCAAGACTATATTCAGGCGTTAGGAGCCATCGAAAATTTTTGGGTCAATGTAGCAACGCTGCCCAATATGGTTTAAACCTGAGTTCGATTGAAAAAAAGCAAAAGCACTCCAAAAAGGGCGTCATCGCGCACTTGTTGCGTGGCACGACATAATAATTTGGCAAATTAACGTAACAAACGCTCTTTTTAGACTGCTTTTGTGATATTCTACAAATTTAAGAACCGAACTCAGGTTTTAACAAAGTATCAACGGAAAAGTGTAGCATCTAACATCGGTTGATTTAACTATGGATTACTCCGTAAGAATCAATCGTGTTTATTTTTTTCGTAAAACTCACTCAGTGCCTTTGTTGCTAACTATAACAGTTCTGTTTTGGTGCAGCAATAGTTAAATACTGTTTCTGTGGGCTGTGCATATTAATGAAGAAATAAATGATGA
>JAWLEH010000213.1:0-3207 GCA_041686215.1 Balneolaceae bacterium
TTTACAGCAAGTGCAAACCCAATTCGCTACCAGGGAGCAACGCCCGTATTTGTAGATTCTGAAATGGATACGTGGAATATGGACCCCGATCTCCTTGAAGAGGCAATTGTAGACCGTATTACGGTTGGCGAGGGCGAGGAGAGTTCAAAGCCAAAAGCTATAGTGGTTGTACATCTCTACGGCATGCCGGCGAAGATGGACCGGATTCTTGCAATCGGAGAGAAATACGGCATTCCCGTAATTGAGGATTCAGCCGAGGCTCTCGGCTCTTCCATTCACGGCCGCAAGTGTGGAACATACGGGAAACTCTCGGTGCTCTCGTTTAACGGCAACAAAATTATTACGACCTCCGGAGGAGGGGCGCTTCTCGGAGATGATGAAAAACTGATTCGTAAGGCGCGGTTCCTGGCTACCCAGGCGCGGGATGACGCGCCGCACTATCAGCACTCCGAACTGGGATTTAACTACCGGATGAGTAATATTGTGGCGGGAATCGGGCGCGGGCAGATGAAAGTGCTGGACAAACATGTGGAATTGCGAAGAAAAAATCATGAGTTCTATTTTGAAAACCTGGGAAAATCCTGGCTGTCTGATTCCCCGGCTAATAATGGCAGTGAACCCGAAAATCCTTTTAACTATACATCAGGCACAGGCGTCTATTTTTTAAAAGAACCTGAAGGCTATTTCAGTAATCGCTGGCTCACAACCGTTGTGATCAACCCGGACGAAACCGGTGGGATTACGCGAGAGGATGTTCGTACAGCGCTTGAAGAGCAGGATATTGAGTGCCGGCCGCTATGGAAGCCCATGCACCTGCAGCCGCTTTATAACGGTTACCCGAACTATGGTAACGGGGTGTCGGATATGTTGTTTGAGTATGGGTTGTGCCTTCCTTCCGGCAGTAATATGACCGCTGATGACCGGGAAAGAATTCTCTATCACCTGAAAGAAGTTCTTCATTTAAAACAGTAAGATATATAACAACTTTCGTAGTAGCCGGTTTTCATTCAAATTCAGAGTCTGAAGTATACAGGGGTGTATATTAGAGGATTAAAAGAAGCAAAACCCCGATTGAAAGCGTTATGATACTGTTAATTATAATATTGTAATCCACATTACTCAGATAATTAAATACATTGTAGTGAAATCAAACATTAAGGTGTCAGTATCATCTATTTTTTATTTATAACGATAAACTTGTTTCATGCTGCATGATTGACTTATTGCAGCGGTGTGTTGTGGAAAATGTATCCAGGAAGAGATAATAATATGGAAGTCGAATCTTATAAAGTCAGATATAAATACGTAAACCGATTTACAAGGGGGCTCTTTTTCCTTGCAGGTGATACGATGGCGTTACTCATTTCGTCATTTGTGGCTTACGCTATTCTCGCACCTTTTACAGAATCAATGAGATCATTCCCGGTAGAGTACACCGGTTTGATGGTCGGTTTCCTGCTTGCAGGACTTGCTGTTTTCAGGATGTACGTGGTGAACTGGCGGTATATGAGCATTCGGGAACTTGTCCGCATTTTCAGCGGGATGACGCTGGGCGGAATCTCTTCCCTGATTGTGGCCGAGCTTTTTCTGAATCCGGGGAATTTCGAATACGCATTTACGGCACTTACTCTCATTAATGCCTTTTTGCTGGTTGGGGGCTTTCGAATCAGCAAACGTATGTTCATTGAGCTGGTTTCTGCCCCGCGCAAAAGAAAAAAACATACCATTATATTTGGCGGGGAAAGTGAAGGGGAACAGATACTGCGTGATATTTTGAAGAATGAGCACTGGAATCTCAACGTCTGCGGAATGTTTGATGACCGCATCATGCCGGGCCTTCTTCTGCATGGCACACGTTTCCTTGGCGGCCGCAATGAAATGGTAGAGTATATCCGCACTAACTCTGTAGACCAGCTCATTGTTGCGTTTCCGGAAATCCCGAAGAAAGATCTGAAGGATATTATCGACGAGGTGAAGGGTATTCGCCCCGATATGGACATTAAGGTGCTGCCTTCATTCCATTCCCTAACCGATGATCCGGTGGGTGTACGCCATATTCGCGATATCAGTATTGAAGATATCCTGGGACGAGAGCCTGTGAATATCGACATGGAGTCGATCCAGAGCTCTATTGCAGGAAAAGTTGTGATGGTAACGGGCGGCGGGGGTTCTATTGGCAGTGAACTTGTTCGGCAGTGTATTAAACAGCAGCCGAAGAAGCTGGTTATGCTGGACATAGATGAGACTGAGCTCTTCCATGTTGAAAACGAGCTGAAAGCCTATGGTGACGTGCTGTGCCCGTGCGTTGCAGATGTTGCTGACGAAGAGAAGATGAATCGAATATTTGATATGCATCAGCCGGATGTGGTTTTTCATGCAGCCGCATACAAGCATGTACCAATGATGGAATCGTACCCGGATGAAGCCATTCGGGTGAATGTTGGAGGTACCCGGACACTTGCAGGGCTGGCATGTAATTACCATGTCGAAAAATTTGTAATGGTCTCTACCGACAAAGCCGTTAACCCGGCAAATGTTATGGGGGCGACCAAGCGCGTTGCCGAAGAAATTTGCATGTCGTTCAACGGTACCTGTAATACCAGTTTTATATCGGTTCGATTTGGTAATGTGCTGGGTTCACGCGGTTCTGTAGTGCCTCTGTTTATGGACCAGATATCAAAAGGGGGCCCCATCACACTCACAGATCCTGACATGAAACGATACTTTATGACGATCCCGGAGGCCGTGCTCCTTGTGATGCAGGCCGGTTCGATGGGAGATGGTGGTGAAGTATTTGTACTGGATATGGGAGATCCCGTAAAAATTATTGATATGGCAAAAGATTTGATTCGTTTGCACGGGCTTGAGCCGGATAAAGATATACCCATCAAGATTACCGGATTGCGGCCGGGTGAAAAACTTTTCGAAGAGCTTTTGAATGCTGAAGAGGGTGTGATTGATACCTCCCATGAGGAGATATTTAAGGCGATCTGCAGTCGTCAACTGCAGCCTGACGAACTGAATGGTAAAATTGATGGCCTGTTTCATCAAATATCCGGAGGTGATCTGGGGCCAATTCGCGAACTGCTGCAAGAGATTGTACCAACCTATTCATTTAAGAAAAGCGATATCGAACAGATGGTGAAATCAAATAACGGACCTTCAAACGGGCGTTACAATAGCCGGACAGAATTTGAGGATGTTGAG
>JAWLEH010000012.1:0-51952 GCA_041686215.1 Balneolaceae bacterium
GTTAATCCGCCCAGGTAGTCGAGGTAGAAATAGTCTCCCGGTTCATTCAGGTAGCCAAAGGCCCGGCCCGAAATCATGCCGGCATCATCTCCACCGAGCTTAAAGCCCTGGCGTAGCGTAAATTCCAGAGAGTGGTTGAATACGGTATTATAAACCGGGGAGAGCACCCCGTCATTCACTTCAAATTCATCAAGCAGGCGGCTTGGCTGGTAGCGGTACGTGAGCCGGCTTTTGATACCAATGGGTGTAATATCAGCATTACGGGAAGGTTCGATCAACTCCGCGATATAGGATGCAGAAAAGGTGTTGCCGCGGAAATATTCGGACGTGCTGCCCGAAACAAACTGCTGCAGCTCTTCCGACAGAAATCCGTCTGTTGATACACGATATGGCGAATAATTTGCGCCCAGCTCCAGAAGACTCCAGCGGTTCAGCTTGCTTCTGAGAAATAAATTGGCCTCCCAGATAGAATAACGAATATCCACATTTTTGGTAACAGGAAGACAGGAAGTACAGGGGAATTCTTCAATAGAAAGTCCGTCCCGTACGTTTCGTTTCAGGTTATAGAGCTCAATGCTTACAGTAGGCGACCAGCTTCGTTTGATAAAGGGAATTCCCCGGTGTTCAAAAATCAGGAAAATATCCCGATCGAGATCATTTAACCGGCCGGGAGAAAAGAAATCCCCGACACCATTGGCGGGTGTGGATCCAAATCCAAAAAGAGCACCGCCGAAAATGCTAATTTTTTCGGTTACATCCCGTGAGGAGAAGTACGCACCCAGTTTCATGTCCCTCCACAAGTTTTCCCCGAGTGAACCAAAATTTCCGGCAGTTAAAAGGTCGGCGTTGCCGCCGTTCAGTCTCGAATAATTATCAAACCGGACAACCGGGAAAACATTCAGGCTTGTGATGGTTTCGGTGTAAGGACTCCAGGTGCGGCTGTCGGATTCAAATTCTGTCTCAAGTTCGAACTCAATGGTTTCCCCCGGTTCTTGCGATGGCCGGAAAGGAAGTTTACCAATGTCGGAATCACTTCTTGATGAGAGAACCTGCATTTTTTCGGCGGTTCCCTGCGGAGTTGCTGTTTCCGAAAGCTGTTGCGAATCCTTATCCCTGAACTCTACGGTGCGGGGGGCATCGGGAAGCTCCATTTTTGAGATGGTGTAGGCATCATTCGCGTAGAGTGAGACGTACAGCGAATCGTTTTGTACAACAGGCATAAATGCTCCGCCCGTCACATCAGTCAGCTTCTCGGTAGTACCCGAGGCAAGGTTCTGCCTGTAAATGTTGAAAATCCCGGTATCATCCGATGAAAAGTAAAGATGGCTGCCGGAGGGTGAGATCCATGGGTCTCTGAAATCTGTGTAGAGACTTTCAAAAACGGGACGGCTCTGCCGGGATTGAGTATCCAGTTTGTAGAGGTTCCTGTTGCCATCAAGTGCTGCAGCGTAAAACGCGGTTTGTCCATCAGGGTGCCAGATGGGAGTATAAACTGTTTCCCCGGATTGAAAATCGGTGAGGGGTTCTGACTCACCGCTATCAAGATTAACCAAAACAAGATTTTGTGTGCCATCATGTTGTTGAACGGCCAAAGCTGTACTGTCTGACGGGTGCCAGGCCGGCTCTTGTGTTCGGGTTCCAAAGGTAAGCTGTGTTTTTTCTTCCGAATCAATATCGTAGAGGTAGAGATCCTGGTAGGTTTCCCCGTACCTGTTTTTTTCTGAGCGGCTGTAGAGAAGTGTGTTGCTGTCGGGAGAAAAAGAGAACCGGTTGCTGATAAAATCAAGAGCCAGGTTTGATCCGAATCCGTGAGAAATCCGGTACGACTGGTCGGTATCCAGCTCCTGCACGCCACCCACATCATCGATTGAAACTTCTGCGCTGTCTCGCTGTACCACAAGTGTGGTAACGCCATATTCTCTGCCGGCATTTGTAAGGTAGGCAAAAGTCGTTGAGTCAGGAGCAAAAACGGGATAAAAGTTGAAAAACCCTCCTGACTGGTCTTCTTCAAAGGCTGAGGGTTCAATATGTTCTACCTGGCTGGTGTAGTGCTCCTTTCGTTCGGCAACCCAGTCATCAAACAGAGCTTCCCCGCTGATGCCGGTTGCAGTCTCAATCACTTTTGAAAAATTTGTCTTACCACTTTCTGCCGCAGCATCAGAGATATCGGCAACAACCTCTTCGCCGAACCGGTTAACCAGGTAGATTACAAAACCGTAACCCTGGTTGTAGTTCGTTTCCCGCTCGATACTGGTTTTCGAGGAAAAAATACCCATATCGATGAATGAGAGATAGGTATCGTTTAAGATTCTGGAACGAAGTATCATATCCCTGTGAGAATCCCAGTAGTCGTAGCTAAGGCCTGTGCGCTGATATTGAGCGGTTCCCTCGGCATACCAGGCAGGTATTGCGACACTTGCAAAAGGAAACGTAATGATACCGTTTGGAAATCCATAGAGCACATCCGGGCGGCGCACTCCTTCATAGGAGAGCCACTGAAAGTAGACGGCCGGGATAGTCTTGGTACGGGTCATGGACGCCTGAAGCTGGACGATATGCGTAAATTCGTGGGTAATTACGTTTCGCATCCAGTTGTGAGTTCCACGCAGAGGAGTATCAAGTGCGGGTACCCAAATTTCTATTTTGTCATCAAAGAAAAAGGCGGCTCCGTTCGAGTAATCCTCTCTGTCGCGTAATACAATACTGATTTTCCGGTCCGGTTCGTAGTTGTATAGCGACGTGATAGGCTCATAAATTTCTTCAGCAACCCTCGATGCAACCTGTGCGCTTCGCTCGCTGCCCTCCTGGTAATGCACCTCAAAATGGTCGCCTGCAATCGTGAACCAGGGCAGATGGTTGTATGGGTAATCATAAAAATTGGGGCTGGTTTGAGCATAGAGTGAACCGGCTGCGGCTAACAGCAGCGATAAAGACATAAAAAGTGCAGCTATGTTTCTGAACGTATTCACTTACCTGGCCACCGCTATTTTTACAAGTTTACGTTCCTTACGGCCATCAACGGTTGCTTCTACCATTGCAAGATACCCTCCGCTTCCCCAGCCGGATGTGTCGATCAATATCTCTTCCGGAGAACCACCCCGGCTTTCATATGTGGCATTATAGATTACCCTTCCGCTGGTGGTTGTAATCCGGACCTGAACCTCTCCGGCCTCTGATGTCTGGAAACGAAGATAGGTTTCATCTTCTGCAGGATTTGGCCAGTTATAGGTCTCTTCTGTATTCAATACACCAAAATCTGGACGTTCACCATCGGGCGTTTGCAAGCGGCCGGATAATTGGTTACTGCCGTCGTTTCCGTATCGGGATCCCCAGAGTATCTGTCCCGCATTTGGAAAAAACCAAACCCGAAGGTCGCCTGCGGGACTTACAGCTGATAAGTATTTGTCGGTCATGGATGGCTGAACGATATCATCCTGTGTATTATAAATACCGCCCACTAATAGAGGGAAGCCGTCTAAAAGATCACCGCGCAAATTGAACGCATAGATATTCAGTGATTCAGGTGTCGTACCGGTAATAATAATTTCGGAGTCTCCGTTTCCATTCAAATCTGCAATGATGGGTGAGCCGGTAAATTGCGTGTTCGATGGCGCCTGTATTGGAAAATTGGGCAGAACTGCGCCTTTTGAATTTTTAGCAACTACGTGATTTTTCCCGCGGTCCGTAAGCACAAAATCAATCTCGCCGGATCCATCAAGGTCAGCCAGTGCCGGAATATCAAAATGCTGAGACTCATGAATGACGTTACGGCTCAATTCCCCGTCAGAGCTGGTTTCAAATAACGCAAGGGATTCGTCAAGCACCAGGAAGGGGTGAAATCCACCATCTGGCTGTTCCACCAATCCTGGCAGAACTCTCGTATAAGGTTCGTCGGTAATGGATACATTAGCCGAAAATGTTTCAGAGGGTGTGGTGAAAGTCAGTTCGCCGTTGTTTGAAAGGAAAAAATTGTGCCCGGATACCTGTTCAGACCGGATGCCCGGTTCAGGATAAAAATCGTCCTGAACCGGTTCATTATTTAAAATGATGCGGTCGCTGGTTCCATCTAAAGAGACAGTTAACGGTTCAGGAGAACGAATCATACCTGAGTTAGCACTGATAGAAAATTCACCGGCACTCAGAAGTTCTTCACCATTGTTTTCAAATAGATCTGCAGTAATAGTGCTGCCTGATGAGGATGGTTTTTCAGCCAGCACGAGATTTTCGCCCTGTGGAAATACAACGGGATGCTGAATATTGCCGAACGTGGGACTGTAGGGTTCAAGCAGGCTACGGTTATCGATATCGTAGACTGATATGCCGTCACGACCGGGAATATAAACGTACGAACCAATGTCAGACTGTGTGGTTATTGTGGACAGTGGATAGTTCGACCAATAATTGTCGTCTGCCGGGGTTGAGTAGGAAAAGGGAAGGTTTTGCTGCGAATCAACGACCTCGTAGAGATCACCGGCTCCATCCACAGGCTGTATCTGAAATGTGGCGGTTGGCAGATTAGCAGAAAAGTCGTTCAATTCAAACGTTGACCTGGCACCGGAATTGCTGTTATTGTTCGGGGTAGTATCCGGCCCGAAACGGTTTTCGTACAGAGTAATGGTTTCGGTCTGTGTGATAACGGAGGCATCATTTCCGCTCCACCAAAAGTCGAAGGCCGAACCGTTTACCTCATTCTCAAAAAAGCCGATTGCCGTTGGCCGGCCAATATCCTGCGCTCCATCGGCCTCCATGAGGTTAATGCCTCTGCGTGTTGGGTTGTCGTTGATTCCCTTCAGTGCAGAGAGCTGATTTTGGATGATTCCTTCGTCGATGTGCCAGATCAAAATTCCGCCGTTTAATATGCGGTTGTCATCTTCTTCTGTTTGATCGAGTACTTCTGCAGGTCCTCCTGGCAGGGCAAAATCATAATTTGAAACATCGGTTACCACACCCGGCTCCAGATCGTCTGCAAAGCCCGATTCCTGGAACACAAATGACGTATCGCTATTGGTGAAAGTCTGTTCAACCGTGGTGCCGTCTTGCCGTCGTATCGTTAAAGTTGTTCCGGTTTGATTGGCCTCCCTGTGCCGGTTTTCCACCAGGAAATATTCTGTGGATGAGATATCAACTTTAGCAATACTGTTCTCCTCACGAAGAGAAGATGCCGGGAGTGAGATTTGCTGGTCTTCATTATAATTCAACGTAAAAGGGGTAGACCAGCCCATATAGATTTTTTCCCAGGCAGAAAGTTCTGGCGGGAACAGCCCGTTGTAAGCAAAAATACCGGCACCGTCCATCAGCCCAAATCGCCCAATGCCCGACTCCCCGGTTTCCGTATTGAAAAGATCGGGCAAGCCGAGGTGACTGCCAATTTGCGCGGTAACCATTCCGTTCAGGGAAAGCTGAAGCAAAACTTCATCTCCGGTTACATCTTCTCCTGCCCGCGAAAGTGTTCGGGGCAAGATCAGGGTGTTATCTACAATCAGGTTTCCGTTGTCTACCGGGAAACCGGCGAAGGATGGGTCATCAAAAAGGCGCCTGAACGCATCACGGCTGATGTATACGGAGGGTATATCCTGGGGAGTTTTTTCGAGAATGGTTCCCGTCAATTCAATATCACGGCCAACACCGGCGTGAAACAGTACGAAAGCAATGCGGTCTTCTCCATTTAAATCGAGATTAAGGTTACCTGATTGCGCAACTTCATTCCAGGCGTCACCGGCCAAATCCGCAAGCGGATCGGAGGATGGATCTTCCCCAATCGGTGAATACTCCTGCATCTCCTCCGGAAGCTGGTAGAGATCTTCTAAAACATGATATTCAATTGTAAGGGCACCTGAGGACATCTTTGAAAAATAGTTGCTGGCAAATTCAAGATGTGCTTCAAAATAGCTTCTGTTATGCGGCAACGGATCTATCGTGATGTCGCTGTTTTCAAGATACGGTATGGATTCTTCTTCAAACGTACCATTGCCGGACGTGAAATCGTTGCTATCCGGCTGAAACTCAACCATAGCAGCCACGATGTGGAGCGTGCCGTCAGATATAGTTGTTTGGCCGGTGAGGTTTTGAGAATGGTTAACAATTAAAGACCGCTGACCCGCTAAAGACTGGGAGAGGAGGATAGAATCAGGAACAACGAAAAAAATAAGCAGCACAGTGACGATTACTGTGCTGCTTATCCAGTATGGGAAATCCATGCGGTGTTGCTGTGAAATGAACAATTAGTTGAATGTGAGCAACAAGCTAAGTCGGATTGTGTTGGCAAGTGGGTGGTCTTCTTCAATCGTATAGATATAACTGAAATCAACCCCTACAATATTATATCGTAACCCGGCACCAAAGGTCATAAACCGGCGGTTTCCATTGTCTTCATGCTCGTGGTAGTAGCCTGTTCGCAGCGCAAACTGGTTGTTATACCAATACTCCAGTCCGGTACCAAACATCAGCTGGTCGATGAGGCTGAGAGTCACATTTTCTGATCCGTTCCAGCGATCGAATGAACTCCAGGAGTTAAAGACGGCCTCAAATGAGCTCATCGCTTCAAACGTATCTCCGCCCTCACCGTCACCGCTTACCCGTTCATTTCTCGCCATAATTTTTGAAATATCATTGGCGATGGTCAGCGTATTGTACCCGCGCGAGTCGAGTTCTGTGGTAAAAGCCCACCCGGCTCGAAGTACCGTGGGTAGTGGGTCTTTTTGTGCGTTGTCTGTATACTGGATGCTTGGGCCAATATTCGACAAGTTAAAACCCGCGTTAACATTGGCATTGCGTGTGCCGATAGAGAACGGATCGGATTTATAGAGCGCTGCAATATCAACACCCACACTGGCCCCGGGGTTGATTTTCTGCCCGCCAACATCTCCTTCAGCCAGTGAGCTGTAGATAAAGCGAAATCCTGTGCCAAGGGCAAAATTTTCATTAAGCTCAAATCCATAGGATAAACCACCGGCAAGTTCAAAACTGTTAAACCGTCCAAGTTCCTGGTTCTGAGAATCAGTCCGTACTTGTTCACCCAGGTTCAAAAAAGTAATGTGGCCCCCGATGGTGCCAATTCCTTCTACATTGTATGTGCCAACTGCGTATTCGTAGAACAGGTCGGCATTAAATGCAGGCAGCCAGTTAGCGTGAGTTATACTAACCTGGTTTTTGTCCTGAAAGGCGAGACCTGCGGGATTCCAGAACATTGCCGAGGCATTGTCTGCAATGGCGACACCGGTATTTCCCATACCGGCACCCCGGGAATCCGGTTCAATTTGAAGAAACGGAACCGCTGTGATACCAACCTGGGCATTGGCGGATGTGAATGCGCCTGCAAATAAAAACAGGCCAATAATAGGTAAAGCTAATTTTCGCATAGATAATTTTTAGTTTTGTCAAATATAACGGAAAAATACCTTTTTTAATGTATGCTTATCGGATTATGACAAGTTTTTCGATTTTTTCCTCGACTTGCTTTCCTTCTGGGGTATCTGTTCCAACCCTAAGCACATAAATATAAGTACCGTTAGCCAGGCGATCATAATCCCTGTCAATACCATTCCATTCAATGTTAGCATAAGAGTTTGAGGTTATTTGTGATTCATGTAAATGCGTTACCGGCATGCCACTGAGCGTATATATCCGAATGCTGATATCCAGTTGGCTGCCGGGTTGATTGTGTTCAAATACGAAGCGCGTGTTTCGGCTCATAGGGTTTGGGTAGTTGTAGACATTGCGAATTTTCAGTTGATCGCTGTCTGCAACCTCAAAATGGATGGATGTTTCTTCCGGATTGTTGTAAACATCCCACGCCCGTACGGTTAGCGTATAGTTACCCTCAGAAACATCATCGAGAGGATACTCGATACGTCCTTTTCGAAAATCGTCCAGGTCACTCTGGTAAAATTCGTTCAAGACAATTGTTTGCCGCGGACTGGTATCGATCGTAGCTATAATTTCATGTCCAACTCCGTTTCCGGTTGTGTTGATACCTGATTCGTCTTCAAGATCAACGATTAATGTGGAGGAACTTCCTACAAGATTCCCGTTTACAAAATTTGTGTCGTTCAGGTAAGCATCAATAGCAGGGCCGTTGCTATCTTCTTCTGCATCAGGGTTTACCCCGTTAAAAATCACGTTACCTGCTGAGCCGGAACCGTCGGTTCCATTGGATGAACTGTAGATAAGAATGCGGCCCGGATCGTCTGAAAAGGTGATGTCTTGCGGAATTATAAATTCCGTAGAAAACGCTCCATTTTGAACAGAAACCCTGCCATTAAACAGAATGTCGTTCTCCACACGGTAGTTACATTGTGATGTAAAACAGCGCTCCTCCTGAACCCAGTCGATATCGGACGGCAGGTTTACGATTCGTTCGGAATCAAACACTGTGATGGTCGTTTCACCATTAAAATCTGTAATCTGGTTTCCGTTGGTATCAGTCACAATTCCTTCAACTCTCATTTTATCAAGTGCACGAACTGATACTGTGCTGTCAGGTTCGGCCTGAAGGTCGAGTTCATTGATACGGGTAATCTCTACCTCCCGTTCGGGAATGCCAAGCCTCATTGCAGGATCTCCAAGAAGGATAAATTTTCGGGCATTATCGCCGGAACCCTGCGATGTGTTTTTGGTGCTTCTGTAGATATCGCCAAGTTTTCTTGGTAAACCGTTTTCATCCCGTTCAAGCATTTGGCGGGTTAACTGAATATTGAGGCCAAAATTGTTGCTGCCGGTAGATGAGCTGGTATACACCACCCGGGTTGTTGTGAACGCTGCTGCAATGCCTCCGCGATCGTACAAAAGGCTTTCCTCTGCACCGGAACGTGAATCTGTATCGTCAAATCGTCCAAACTGACAGGTAGCGGTGACAAAAATCGATAAACGATCTCTGTTGTTTAGCCGGCTAATCATTTCAGTGGTAAACAGCTGTTCATCTGCCAGTACAAACTGTCCGCCATGGCCGGAGTAGTTAACAATCAGCGAGCCATCGTTAAATGCACGGATCATGTCGTCGGTTGCACCGGGTACGCGCCGCCCTGCTGCCGAGGTTTCAACCGGGTAGGAGAGCATATGAATTTTATTTACCTGCGTGGCGGTCTCCACTTTGTTGATTTCCTGTGCCGTGCCGTCTGCATTCAACAGGTGAAGATCCCGGTTTCTCTGGCGGTCTGGAAAATCATCGTCTGAAACAAAACTGAAGCGTGTTTTCCAGTTTCCGGTGGTTGCGTCACTTTCATAGTGCCGTATTTTGTCCATCAACGTTCTGGCCTCGGCCTGAGTTGATACCGGAAACCGTCCGATGCCAATATCCAGTCGTTCGGATGTGTCCCGCGGTCTCCATTCTCCTTCATCATCGTCGAGCAGGCCAAAATAATCATCACTGCCGTAGCTGTCGATTCGGTTGAGGGATTCATCACTTTGAAAGGTAAAAACGTGATTAATCAGGTTTGCCTCCCGAATTCCACGGTAATCGTACGTGGCATCTCCAAAAAGCAAAAGGTGCTGCAGGGGTTCCTGGCCGTTGTTCAGAGCTTTATCGTAGTGAAACTTCACAAAATCCCGGATGGCGGTAACATCGGGAACTCCGCCGGAAAACTCATTAAAAATCTGTTCCTGTGTAGCCACAATAACTTCATACCCGTTTTCGTCCTGCCTGTAGCCGGCCCAATCCTGTGCAAGATCAAAAAACGGTTCCGAAGTTACGATTATGTAATCGGGATAGGCCTGGTTTCCTCTCAGATCCTGGTTAGTGACCCGCCGGCCAATTTCCGGTATAAATGGTGTAGCCTGGGCGATAAACTCATGCTGTTGCTGATGGTCAAAAGAAAATTGGAACTCCTCTGCAGTGCCATTGAGATCGAGCTGCCTGGGATTCACCGGGTTGGTTACATCTAAAACAAGAGGGGATTCAGTAAAGCCGCGGAGGCGATAGGTAGCCGGCTGATTCAATATATCAGCCGGAGAGTAGATATAAAGATAGTTGTTGTCTGCTGTGAGGCTGCGGTCATAGGTTAAACGCACCCAGTCAATCATTCCTTCACTGGTAGGTTCGGAAGCATTCAGCTGTCCTGAAAGGGCAATCTCCTCGCTATTAGCGGTTTGAACAGTAGAGCTAACATTACGCTTGCGTCCTGCAACGCCTTCTTCCGATCCGTAACTGTTGATGGGAAGGACTGAAGAGGAGCCAATAGATGTATTTCCATAGGAAAAACTCATACTCATACTTTGGGTACTTCGTCCAACAAATTCAATTTCAACATCCATTTCACGTCCGGAAATTAAGCCGGGAATCGTTTCTTCGGCTACGGTGCGCTGCTGTTGACCTGATGAGTTGCTAAAGCGCAGACCATACCACTCCAGCCCCGAACGTATTCGCTCATCAGCCTTAGCAAGATCTTCTTCGACCCAAAGAAAATCTCTGAACTCGGTTATATCTACTCCGCTGCCGGAAGAAGGTAGTTCTGTAATTCGCGAAGATTCATCCTGTCCGTTTACCAGCAGAAATACGTAATTGGAGCGACTGTACCGGTGGATTTGATGTGAGAATGCCCCGGTATCGGGATCTCTTTCTACATGATGAGGGGAATCGGCGTAGAATAAAATCTGGTCTTCCTGGTTAAATTCACCATCTGCTTCACCCTCAATTAATATCGGAATCTGTTGAAATTGCGGCGTATCTGCAGAATTTAAACGGGGAAGTTCACCCCCGGGTGTTCCCCAAATCTGAATCTGTTCCGGGTCGATCTGACCGGGAGTTACGCCCAATTCAACCAGGTACTCAAAATCAATGGAGTAAATTCCTTTTTCATCAATGGGTATCTTATACCACTCGCCGGTTGCCAGCGGAGAAGGTTCTGAGGAAGCTGCTTTCTGTGAACTCCGTACAGCAGGTCTGTTGCCATTATCAGGATGATAAACCCTGAATCGTGCTTTTTTAACCAGAGTTAAATCAGTTGACCCGGATTCACTGAAACGGACCGGATGAAAAACAAGGTTGGCCCGGCTTGCCCCCCTGTACTGCCCCACATTACTGGTTTCAAATAGGTTTGTATCTGTGGAAGACAGAGCGTGAGCTTCAATAAGACCCTCAATATTTTCCGGTGCCGCAATGTTAACTACCTGCTGTTCAACAACCTCGTGTGTGGTGCCCTCATCGGGATGAACCAAAAATTCATATGGATGTACCACAGAAAGACTATCGTTCACGAAAAGGTATTCCGTGAAACGGTCCGTTTCAGCAACGGCAGTCAGACTTTGGGCTGTAGCACCGGCCGGGAAACATACGGTACAAAATATACCCACAATGATATGTAGAAAATATCTATGCATTTAGAAGACTTCAAACAGCCTAAATAGTTTTGAATGATAAAAATTGGCTGTAACGCTTAGATCTCTATGTATGTGTGGTTTGATTGAAGAGAGGAAATTCCAGATTGAAAAAATGGAATGTAGGAATATAAAATAGCTGGTACATGATCACGGTGTTTCGTTAAAAAAATGTGTAATCGTAGCTATTTTCGAATAGGGGAGGTATTTGTTAAAAGTTATTTACGTGATAATACATCCAAGAAAAAACAAAATCAATAAAAGAGGACTTATTTTATTTATTGGATGTGGTAAACTGTTGTTGATCATAGTTTTATGAATAAAAAAATGCACAGAATTTAATCTGTGCATTTTTGTAATAAAGATTTACAATCATTTAGTTCAAAACCTGAAAAAGGTTTTAAAGGCGTTCCAGCACCATTGCAGATGCACCACCTCCGCCATTGCAAATGCCTGCTGCACCCAGTGTTACGTCTTTTCGTTTCATAGCATGCAGGAGGGTGGCAACTATTCGTGCGCCGGAACAGCCAATTGGGTGGCCAATACTTACCGCACCCCCGTGAATATTTACGATGGCCGGGTCCAGTTCAAGTTTTTGATTATTAATAAGTGAAACCACCGAAAACGCTTCGTTGATTTCAAACAGCTCAATATCTTTCTTTTCAACGCCGGCTCTCTTAAAAGCAATTGGTAAAGCGTCTGCCGGGGCAGTTGTAAACCACTCCGGTTTTTTTGCAGCACTGGCGTGGCTTCGGATTCTTGCAAGCGGCGTGAGCCCGAGTTCACCGGCTTTTTCTTCGCTCATAAGCACAACAGCCGCGGCTCCGTCGTTAATACTGCTGGCGTTTGCAGCAGTAACTGTTCCTTTGGGATCAAAAACCGGGCGGAGCGACGGAATTTTATCAAAGTTCACCTTTCCAAGTTCTTCGTCTGAGTTCACCTTTGTAACTTCACCTTTCCGGCCCTTGACCTTCATTTCAATGATTTCATCATCAAAGTACCCGTTATCCCTGGCTTCTATTGCGCGTTTATATGATGTTTCCGCATACTTATCCTGCTGTTCCCGGCTGATACTGCACTCATTTGCGCAAAGTTCGGCAGCATTTCCCATGTGGTAGTCGTTGTATACATCCCAAAGACCATCCTTAATGATGCCGTCGTAGGATTTTACATGGCCCAGTTTAGAGCCAAAGCGTTGTTTATCGAGATAGTAAGGAACGTTGCTCATGCTCTCCATTCCACCGGCAACCATTATATCCGCCTGGCCAAGTGCAATTTGATTAGAGGCAATCATGATAGCTTTCATACCTGAGGCGCAAACTTTGTTAACGGTTGTAGAGGGAGTTTTATCAGACAGCCCTGCTTTCATCGCTGCCTGGCGGGTAGGTGCCTGCCCTAAACCTGCCGTAAGTACGTTTCCCATCACCACTTCCTGAACCTCTTCCGGTTTAATTCCTGCATCTTTAATAGACTGTAAGATAGCGGCCGCCCCGAGTTCTGGGGCCGTGTAGGAAGAGAGACTTCCACCGAATGAGCCAATGGGTGTTCGCTTTGCTGATACAATTACGACATTATTCATAGTTGTGGTATTAATTCAACGTTTGTTCAAGATCAGAAATCAGATCGTCTGCATCTTCAATACCTACAGACAGCCGGATAAGTGAATCGAAAAGCCCGGCCTTTTCACGCACTTTTTTAGGAATGGATCCGTGTGTCATGGTTGCTGGGTGGCTAATCAACGATTCAACACCGCCGAGACTTTCTGCGAGTGTAAATATGTTGGTGCGACTCATTACATGGTTTGCAGCTTCTATGGAATCATTTTTTAAACTAAATGAAACCATCGCGCCAAAATCATTCATCTGGCTGTCGGCCAATTCGTGTTGGGGGTGCGAGCTGAGACCGGGATAATGAAGGTGTGCAACATCCGGATGATTGCTCAACCAGGCTGCAACAGCTTTTGCGTTTTCGACAGATCGCTGCACACGCACAGAAAGAGTTTTGATTCCGCGAAGAACAAGGTAACAGTCCATCGGCCCGGGTACAGCCCCGGTTGTTTTAATCTGGAAACGAAGTTTTTCTGCAATCTCTTCATTTGAGGTGGTCACAGCCCCCCCGATTGTGTCGGAGTGGCCGCCCAGATATTTGGTGGTTGAGTGCATGGATATATCAGCCCCGAGCGAAAGTGGTTGCTGAAGATATGGGCTTGCAAATGTGTTGTCTACAGCTGTGATAATTCCGTTTGCTTTGGCAATGTTGGATATTTTCCGGATATCTGCAATTCTGAGAAGCGGGTTGGTTGGTGTTTCAACCCAGATCATTCGGGTAGAGTTGGTGATGGCTTTCTCTACTTCTTCCGCCCTGGTCATATCCACAAATGTGAATGTAATGCCAATCGGTTCAAACATTTTAGTGAAAAGGCGATATGTGCCGCCGTACAGATCATTGGAGGAAATAACGTGATCGCCCGGAGAAAGCGTCCGGATAATGGCGTCAATGGCAGCAACGCCGCTTGCGAAACAGATCCCGTGATCAGCACCTTCCAGGCCGGCAATCAATTTTTCAAGTGCCGTGCGGGTGGGATTTCCAACTCTCGCATAATCGTACCCCTGGTGGTCATTAGGAGCTTTTTGTGCGTAAGTAGAGGTCTGAAAAATCGGTGGCATCACAGCACCGCTTGTTGCTTCAGGCTGTTGCCCGATATGTATTGTTTTCGTATTGAACTTCATAGATGTAGTTAGCTTTAAAAATTGATCTGCTGTTCAAGCAATTCAGCTTCCGATTCCATTCCGAGTTTTTTGTACACATCAACCAGGCTTCGGGCATAAGCGGTTTGATCTGAATTGGAATCATACAGCGACTGCCAGTAGCCAATAGATGCGTTTAGCTGATCTTCGGAATGAGACCGTAGTGTTTCTGCTGCGTCTTCATTTTCAGTGACTTGAGAAAGCTGCTCGAGGATCGCGGCTGAGTTTACAAGAAAGGATGCGATCCGCTGCTGGCGTTCTTCGGATGAGGGAAGAGATTGATCAACTTCGCGAAAAGTATCTGAAATTTGATTGAGTTCATTAACCACGGATTGGGCATCATCAGCGGAAACCGGGTCTGCAGATGGCTCATTTATCTGTTCTTCCAGATCGCGCCGGAGCAGGTAATATCGTTCAGTTGCGTGAGCTTCACGGTATTGCATGCGGTTAGGATATCGCTCTATCAATTCATTTAATTTCCCAACTGCTTCTTCGTGCCTGTTACCGAGAATATAGCTGTTTACAAGTCCCTGGTGATATATTTCCATATCCGGGTTGTTTTCCGCAAGAGATTCATATATCCATATTGACTCATCAACCTGCCCGGCCTCAAGATAGAGGTAGGCAAGTTTTTCACATGTTTCCGGAGGGCGGGTCATGCCGGCTTCCTCAATTCCTTCGAGAGTGGCGATAGCATCTGCAAGATTACCGTGCCGGTAATAGGTAGTCGCTTTCAGGTTATAAGTAACAATACTATCCGGAATAATTTCGGTTGCATTGTCGAAATGTGCTATCACACGTTCAAAGTGCTGGTCGAAGCTTTGGCTTTCATCCTGTTGCAGTAATTCAACACCACTGCTTTGTTCAAATCTCCATGCCGAAACCAGGAGACTGTCTGCAGTATTTTGATGCGCAGATTCACTGTATGTGGTCTGCAGAAGTGTGTTGCGAAAATTCTGGTAGACTGATTTTCTCTGCTCCGGTAAATAGTTGTTAACCGCATACTGCTTCAGTATTTGTCCTTTTAGCAGAAGCAGTTCCGGGTTGTCGGGATTATCTTCGAGTTCCCTGTCAACTGCTTGTAAGGCTTTTTGATAATTGTTTTGCTGAAAAAGTGATTCAGCCGATTCTTTAGAAGTATTGAACGTAGAACAGGAGAGGGTAAAAAAAATCCCGAAGACAAGCACAAGACTTGCCATTCGGGGATTAAGGTGATGCTTCATAATATATTTTGAGGTGGGTTAACCGACATTACATGTCTGCTTTTTCCATTGCTTCGCGGGCTTCTTCTTCCATGCCAAGCGTTGTGTAAACCTGGAACAGAGATTCCCAATACTCGGGTACGTCCGGATCCAGTTCTGCTGCTTTTTCATAATTTTCGCGTGCTAACTGTAATGATTCACGGGCTTGCTGATCAAGCTCTTGTACAAGCTCACTGTCGTCTACAACACTGTTTCGCTGTTCGAAAATATTAGCGGCTTTATTCTGGTAGATAATACCAAGAATATTATATGCATCATCATCATCGGGGTTCAGACGAACAACTTCCTCCATATTTTCAACAGCTATTTCAGTAAGCTCTTCAGACTCTTGCTGTAGCTCGTCAATTTGGTTTCGAACATCCTCAAGCTCTTCTTCCATTTCTGCCTGCTCGTCACCTGAAAGTGTACGAATCTCTCGTTCCATATCAAACGCCTCGTTATAGAGTTCCGCGACCTCACTGTTAATGGAACTTACGTTTTGATAAATCTGGGTTCCCAATACTCGGTAGTATTGTGGGTTTTCCGGATCATCTTCTATCAGGTCTTCAATAATAGAGATGGCTTCATCGATATTACCCTGCTGTATATAGATATCGGCAAGAAACTGCACAAACTGAGTATTATCGGGGTAATCGTCCCGTGCTCTAAGCGTCAGGTCCTGAGCTTTGTCGTACTCGCCCTGGTCCAGGTAGAGACTAATCAGGAACTCGTAGTCGTCCAGTTCAGGAGTTTCAAGCCGCTCCATGGCACTTTCGTAAGATGAAATAGCTGCAGGGGTATCTCCCATGTTAAACTGGGTGGATGCCATAACTATATAGCTAAGTGCACTGTCTGGCTGAATGGTTGTTGCACTTTCAAGGTGACCCATTGCGTATCGCTCTGGATCATCAACTGTTGTCCGAACACTGTCTTCTGTAAGATAACCAATAGCGGCGTTATGTTCATTTGCCCAGAAATCCGTAATGATCGGGTCAATTTCTTCGAACTCATCCGGCCGGCTTTCTGCCTGGTTCATCCACTCTTTAGCATTCATGAATGCCTCTCTTGAATCAGCATATTTAGTTGGGCGCTCCCAGGGTTCTTCAATCTCCTGAGCCTGAGACCCATATGCTACTCCGCGATAAAAATATGCAAGGCTATTGCTTGAGTCAGCTTCAAGAGCACGTTCAGCTGCATCCAACACGGCATCGTATTCACCTAAAAACGCGTTGGTTTCCATTTCGGATACAAGCGGGTCTGTTGCTTCACATCCCCAAATAAAGCCAATTAGCAGTAGAGGAAACAGATAGAATTTTATACGTTTCATTTTTTATTGATGTCGGTTAATAATTTTTTTATTAGTACGAAAAGTAAACATAACTGAACCATATCGCAATTTGCTTGCCTTCAAAAATAATTTCGTTCAGCGCTGCTAAACAGTATATTTATTCGACTCATGCAATATTTGTTCCAATAAAATTTATACAGAAATGAATCATTCAGTTATTCAAACAAAAAACGCACCGGCAGCGATTGGTCCCTATAGTCAGGCTGTCGTTCATAACAATATTGTTTATTGCTCAGGACAAATAGCCCTTGATGCAGAAACCATGGAGATCATCGAAGGAGGGATAGAAGAGCAGGCTCGCCGCGTGATGGAAAATCTGAACGAGGTTCTTTTGGCTGCAGATACGAATTTTGGGAAAGTTCTAAAATGCTCAATTTTTCTGGATAATATGGATGATTTTAAAAAGGTAAACCACATATATGGTGAGTATTTCGGGGAAAATCCTCCGGCCAGGGAAACCGTTGCCGTGGATACGCTGCCAAAAAATGTGCTGGTAGAAATCAGCTGTATCGCATACAGGTAGAGATCCCTCGCTTCAAGAGCAGGTTATTGGTTAAATTGCCGGGTTACAGTCTGTGCTGTTCTGTTTCCGGTGCGATCAAAAACTTCGACTTCAATCTCATTATCTCCCTGATCCGGCCGGAATTCCGGGTTGTAATAGATTAATAGGTTCTTGTCTTTGTCGTATTCAATGATTCCCCTGTTGCCATTAACGGTGATTTCCGAGCGGTCATAATCAATACCCGATTGTCTGTCAACCGTGGTCACATGCACTTCGAAAGTCCCGGACGGGGCTTCGTTGAATGTGATATTGCCAACCCAGGGCGCGTCACTGTCTCTGCGAATCTGAAGTTCTGCAAATTCACGTATGGAAGCTCTAAGCACACCATTGGAAATGTCTGAACTCAGAAATGTGTGCCGATCCCTGAACTCATCATAAGAGTAAAGTGCAAGGGTAGTGTCCGCGGAGAGTTCTTCTGGCAGCAACATGCTGATTTGCAGTTTATTTTTGACGGGGATCCTGTTTGGTGAAAAACGTATGGATGGAAGTCCTGATTGATTCCGGTATTCCATTTGCAGCGACAGTGTATCATAAAGAGCATCCCTGGGAATGGTGAGCCACGCCTTATGGTCGGCTACCGGAAGCGTATAACGTTTCCCCGGGGTCAAAACTTTATGAGTAACTGAACGGCTGTTCTCGAATGATCTCAAGTGGTAATTCGTGCTTTCCGGTGAATACGGGCCGCCATAGTTTCTTTCTCCGGTAATTGTGTAGACCGGCGTGCTTTTACGCGTGTCTACATAATATGTTGCCGTATGTCTCTCTCCTTCTGGCATAATCTTTGGAGCAGGATAGGCAGGAAGACTACTAATATTATGAAGCTGATGGTCGTGATCGGTTTCAACAGTAAGCCTGGCAACCCGCTCATTTCCGTACAAATCTTTTGCGATTATTTTCAAGTGCTGCCTGCCTTTCTGAAGCCCTGCAAGCCCGCGGTTTTTCAGTTGATTGTAAACGGGCAGCTCATTTCCATTTACACGAAACAGTCGTTGGTATCCGCGGCGGGTTTGAGCCAGGATAGGGTAGCTGCGGTCCAGAAACATCATGGAAGATTGATGAAAGCCAAAACCGTCTGCTTTTGAGTGAAAGAGTGTGTCTGATTCGGATACCAGCAGTAATTCGTAGACAGCATAAAAATTAGGCGCCCTGTTCGCTTTATCATGAGTATCAATGGCAAGACCGACAGGCGAGGAAGTGTGAATAGTGCCGAAATCGAGATCCCTATTTACGGTATCCACTTCAAGGGGCTGTATGATTTGATAATCCAGGTACTGCAGCGTTTCAGGGTCCAGCTTCTCTATGGCCAGGGAGTTAATTACAGGGGGGATGTCATCGGAAACTCCTAAATTGGTGAGAAGCGGGTTGATGGCCTCAAAGTCCGGTGTTCTGAGTTCGAAATGAAGGTGTGGAGGTCCAACACCCGTTGACCCCGTGAATCCTATCAGATCTCCCTGGCTGTAGGTGAAACGTCCGGGCGGGAGATGATGGTCCAGTTTAAAACGGTAATCTTGTATCCTCAGCGAATCTGCGAAAGCCTGCAGTTCAGGCTCAAAACGCTGCAGGTGAGCATAAACGGAATAGGAATTATCCGCGTGTTTAAGGTAAATAACCTTACCGTAGCCATCCGGACCGATGCCTATTCTATAAACATGTGCATCGCGGGTGGCATACACATCATACCCTTCGCGCCCCCAGGTGCGGATGTCGAGACCTGAATGAAGGTGGGCCGAGCGTGTTTCTGCAAATGTTGATGATAGGTAAGTACTCGCATTGGTAGGCCACTGGTACGATACGGAATCACTTAAAAACGACAAGTTCTGACCAAATGCGTACTTTTGGTTGCCGGAAAACAGATTCAGGAGCAGAAGAACCAAAAATAAGGTCAGGAATCTATTGTACATCTACATGAATTCTTGAAAGCTCATCGCCAAGTGTTGCGGTTATCTTATCGCCCGTCTGAACCGGTGAAACTCCTTTGGGTGTACCTGTAAAAATGAGATCTCCCGGTGTAAGAGTAAACTGGTGCGACAGGTAAGATATTATTTCATCAGGAGGAAATATCATAAGCGACGTACTGTCGTTCTGTTTCTCATCTCCGTTTACGGTTAAGCTTATGTTTAAATCAGATAAATTTATATTCTCTGAGTACTCAACAAACGGTCCCACTGGAGCAAAAGTGTCGAATCCTTTCGCAAGGGTCCAGGGTAAACCCTCTTTTTTTGCACGGCTTTGGAGATCGCGAGCCGTGAAGTCGATGCCTACACCAACACCTTTTACAGAATGAAGTGCCTGACCGGCTGATGCGTTTCGCGTGGTTTTACCAATCAATAACACCATTTCGGCCTCATGGTGAACATTGGCTGATTGTTGAGGAATTTGTACGGTGCCTTCATTGTGAATGATGCTACTTCGTGGTTTCAGGAATACAACAGGGGTGCTGGTTTGCACGCTATTCATTTCTTGAATGTGGTCCACGTAATTTCTGCCGATACAGTAAACTGTTCCGTATTGGAGAGAAGGGAAATGAGGTATTTTAAAATCCATAATAGGATAAAATAAAAAAAGCCACGCTTGTAGGCGCGGCTTTTTTGGGAATATCTTAAGAAAACCTTAAGCAGGTTCTACGGAAACAAATTTACGACCATTACCCTTACGGCGAAAGTTTACTGTTCCATCGGTAAGTGCAAACAGTGTGTCGTCTCCGCCGCGTCCTACATTTATACCCGGGTGAAATTTCGTTCCGCGCTGGCGAACAATAATATTGCCGGCTTTCACTACTTCACCGCCGTATTTTTTCACGCCTAAACGTTTCGATTCTGAATCTCGTCCGTTTCTTGTTGAACCTTGTCCTTTCTTATGTGCCATGGTTAAACTCCTGTTTTAAGAAATTTTCTCAATTTTTAACTGAGTGATATGCTGACGATGTCCGTTTTTCACCCTGTAACCTTTTCTGCGTTTTTTCTTAAACACAATAATCTTGTCGCTCTTCAGATTTTCAACGACAGAAGCTGTAACGGATGCGCCTTCAACGGTTGGCGTTCCAACTTTCACATTTCCATCATCATCTTTAACAAGCAAAACATCTTCAAGAGTGATGTTTTCATCGTCGGTAGCAAGTTTGTTCACAAATATCGTTTGATCTTCTTCAACCTTATATTGGTGACCGCCTATTTTTACAATAGCGTACATAATGTAAATCCTTTATATTGCTTTTTTGATAGACGAGAAAGATAGGAGTTTTTAAATTAATTCAAAAACAGTTAAGTAACCTTTTTAACAGTTGATACCTTAACAATATAAATGACAGAATCATGGCAAAAGAACTTCCTGAACTTCACCGGCAGGCATTTAAGTATAAGAATTCTAAAAAATTACAGCACGACGGAGGACGAGCGTGGATCAAAGATTCGCAGCTGCATGAAGCACGAAAAGATGCGAACGGCCGGCTTATGACTGTAAAAGATGAAAAGCTGAGCGATTCGAAAGAACCAACCGATAAGGTTAAATCGATATAGTTATTGATCTTTCCGGGAATGGCTATTAAATACCCGGCGCAGGCCCGGCTGTTAGCTGGCAAGCCTGGCAGGCGTGGCGCGGTGAATACCGGACTTATTTACGTGCCCGATATACTTACCGATTATTCGAACCTCTTCAAATATATCAGGTTCTACGATAATGTCGCTGTATTCTTCATTGGCTGGTTCAAGACGCAGGCCTTCTTTTCCATGATAAATGCGCTTCAGGCTGGTTTCTCCGTTATAAAGTACGGCACCAATATCTCCGTCTTTTACATCGCTGTCCATCAGCAGCACAAAATCGCCGTCGTAAATCCCGGCGTCTTTCATGCTCATTCCGGACACTCGCAGAGCAAATAGGCTTTCGATATTCGGAAACAGGGTTTCGAGAGTGATCTCACCTAAATCTGATTCTACAGCTTCCTGGAGATACCCGGCCGCAATCAATCCTTTTACCGGTATCCCGGACGGTTGTCTTTTATCGATAACGTCGCCGTACTCCGGAGCGAGATCGTATTCGTCATCCTCGCCTTTCACAAGAACGCCTTTTTTAAGGAGAGCCTGGATGTTTTGTGTTACGCTATTTGGCGATTTATAGTTAAACTCATCTGATATCTCCCGATATGTAGGCCACACATCGTGTTCACTTTTATATTCAGTAATGTAATCGAAAAACTCCTTTTGTTTTCGGGTAAGTTGTGCGTGGTCCATAGAAACTTTGATTTATGTGTAATATATGTGCAATAAACGAATAAGAATTGATAAATACAACGGGCGGGTAAACATTATGTCAGCAGGATGCTGTATACCCCTGTTACTATTTTTTTTGACGGTCGGTTTATCCTGTGTAAATAATGATCCGGTTTATACGGATGATGTCTTCATACAGGTGTACCCGTCTGTTGCCGGTGCTGTTGCTGAGCGGGATGCTATTGAACTGCTCACATTTACAGATCATCCCAGTGCTGACGTGCGAAGTTTGAGCTGGCGGGCTCTCGCAAAGTCTGACGTGGCAAATCCTGACTCCCTGCTAAAGAGCGTAATGGATATAAATGAACATCCGGCGTGGCTGGCTCTTAGTTTTTTTGAGCTTTCTGATAACACTATGAACAAGGTAAGAGAAGCTTTTTCTGGTTCTGCTGATGAATTTGTATATGTTTGTGAGGTTTTCAAGCGGCTCGGCGGTGAGCAGGATCTGGAAATGATCCTTCAGAAATTCCCCGGTCTTAAAGATAAAAATCTTTGCACAACTGCAGCCGGTAGAATTCTTTCAAGGGAAGAGGTTTCTGATGAAAATCTAAAAAAAGTAGTTGCGTTTGCTTATGATACCGAATCTTCGGCAGTGCGCAGGAACCTGCTTTATGGATTCTATAGAAATACGCTGAACAGGCCCTCGCGTGACGAAGAATTGTGGACAATTCTGATTGAAGAATGGGAAAAATCCGGTATTGGAAATGACCCGGTTAATGACCAATACATGATTGGAATCCTGGGACCGACGGGTGCCGGCCTTTTCTTTGAGGAGATCCCATTAATTAAAGATGTGAGCGGCACACAGCTTATCGTTGAATTGATTCGTGCTATGGAAATATCCGGGAATTCTGCGGAATCGTCGAGGGTGGTTGTCGGGGAGTTGTTATCCCATGATAACCCGGTGGTGGTTGAAGAGATTCTTGAAAAACTGAAGACGGACGGGGCCATAAATAATGAACATCTGCAGTATATCTACCAGAATTATGTGCAGCAAACAAGAAACCCGGTTCTGTTTGTAACTGCTCTGGAACTTTTACAGACGAACGGGTGGGATATCAACCCGATGAGAAGAAAGTTGGATTTTGTTGAGATGAGACATCCATATCTGACAAACAGGATCTTAAACATATACCGCCGGGCTGAACCGGCTGATTCATTTTTAGTCCGGGTCCGGGACTATTTGGCTGAAGGTGGTATCCGTGGACTGCATGCGGTTCAGGTCCTGACCGACTTCTGGATCGAGCTTGAAGATCAGCAGCAAACAGAACATATAAGAGGTATGATGCGCGAAGCAGCAGAGGCAGGGAACCGAAGTGTTGTCTCTGGTTTGAACACACTTTTGACGGATGAAAACCTTGTAACAGATGACGATTTTGAATGGCTTCGGAACAGGTACCGGGAGGCGATTCGTGCAGGTAACCTGGAAAATATGTCTGCCTTTGAACAGGTGCTGGAGGCGCGGTTTTCTGAACGTGAGGTGAATGTTGAAGAACCGGAAGATCCGGAGATCAGAAGACCCAACTGGGAGAGGCTGCATGCGATTGGAACGCGGCCACACTGGCATCTTGAAACTGAAAAAGGTGAGATTGTCATTCGGCTCAATCCGCTGTCAGCTCCGTTTACGGTATCATCGGTGGATAGCCTGACGAGAGACGGCGCCTACGACAATGTGGCATTTCACCGGGTTGTACACAACTTTGTGATCCAGGGTGGTGATGTCGGGCGTGGTGACGGGTTTGGCGGCCCGGGTTACAGGATACCCACAGAGCCGTCACGTCTGTCATTCGAGCGCGGGGCTGTAGGAATTGCAAGTTCGGGAACCGACACGGAAGGCAGTCAGTATTTTGTAATGCACCAGTGGGCTCCGCACCTCGATGGCGACTATACGCTTTTTGGTGACGTAGTCAGCGGTATGGACGTAGTTGACAGAATCCAGGTGGGTGATCGCGTAGTAAAGGCTTCAATCAGTGTTCGGTAGGGTGAATTAACTTTGTAGCTTGTGCGCAGTTTCCCTTCCACACGAACCCGCCTCTGACTCGTCGCTGCTCTGCCTGTGGCAGTCGGATTGGAGGCTGTCCAAAAAGTAAATCGACTTAGAAACCAGCTTAAATAATTTTGACATTTAATCCCTCTCTATTAGTTAGAGAGGGAAATAGGGAGAGTCTGGAGTAAATAACTAAATTATTTAAGCGCTGCTCGATTGATTATACCTTTTTGGACAGCCTCAGGAAAAATACAAACAAACGCGAATGGTTTCTCCTCATAATTCATTATGTTTAACATTAAACAATAAAATATGAAGGATTATGGAATTAGGCATTTATTCATTTGTCGAAAACACCCCGGATGCGGAATCCGGGAAGACTCTTCACCCCTCAGAACGACTGAAACGACTACTGGAGGAAATAGAACTGGCGGATCAGGCCGGGCTGGATGTATTTGGAATTGGGGAACACCATCGCGAGGAGTACATCTCATCAGCTCCTGCTGTGATTCTTTCAGCTGCAGCAGCGCGAACAAAACAAATCCGGCTTAGCAGTGCTGTAACTGTGCTTGGATCAGAGGACCCCGTACGGGTTTTCCAGCAATTCTCTACGATTGATCAGCTTTCTGAGGGACGGGCCGAGATTATGGTGGGGCGCGGTTCGTTCATCGAATCGTTTCCCCTGTTTGGAAAAGACCTGGAGGACTACGATGAGCTGTTTGCTGAAAACCTGGACCTGCTGCTTAAACTGCGCGAAAAGGAGGTAATCAACTGGAGCGGAAAACATCGCCCGTCTATTCCGAACCGTGGTGTCTATCCGCGCCCCTACCAGGACCCGTTGCCGGTTTGGATAGCTGTTGGAGGTACACCACAGTCAGCCTACCGGGCCGGCGCTCTGGGAATTCCTATGGCACTTGCCATTATCGGAGGCGAACCGGCAAGGATGAAACCCTTTGCTGACCTCCACAGGCGGGGAGCTGCAGAAGCCGGGAACTCACATTTGCCGCTGAGTATCAATTCCCACGGATTCATAGCGGAGAATTCACAGGAAGCGGCCGATACCGCATTTCCCGCTTTTAAAGTTCAAATGGACAAAATTGGTAAAGAGCGCGGGTGGTCACCCATGACCCGCCGTCAGTTTGATGAGTCCATCGGTCTGCACGGGGCGAATGTGGTTGGCAGTCCGCAGCAGGTGATTGATAAAATCTTATACCAGCATGAGGTTTTTGGACACGAGCGTTTTCTGCTTCAGATGAGTGTGGGTACCATCCCTCATGACAAGCTACTACGTTCAATTGAGTTGTTTGCAACAGAAGTGGCACCCGTTGTGAAGAAGGCGCTGACACCTGCAGAAGCTTGATGTGAATCACATCCATCCGTAAAAAATTGAAAATTTATAAGTTAGGATGTATGAAATGTGTCACAAATTGTATGTTATAGGATGCTGTTCCCGGATTTTATTGCGGGGCAGCAGATTACAGCATATATCTTATGAGTGATATCAAAACCTCGTTTTCTCATCATAGTTTGCTTTCACTGTTCACCCTGTTTTGGGGGGCAAATTTTATTTTGGCGGAAATTGCCCTGGTAGAAATGACGCCTATCTCTTTTAGTGTGACCCGCTTTGCTGTCGGCGGCATTGTTATGCTGATTGTTCTTTATGTGCAGTGCTATGTGGATGCTGCCAGGTTGGGACAAAAGTTTCAGTTTTTCCCAAAAGTGAATTCTGCTGATTGGCCCCGATTACTGGTTGTTGCCATACTGGGTGCTACACTTGCACCCTGGCTGGGTATCGAAGGACTCGATCTTACCCACGGATCCCGGGCCTCTATCTGGCTGGCTCTCGGTCCGGCAATCAGCTCGGGTTTCGGTCTGTTATGGGGTACTGAAAAACTGGGACGATTTGGCTATTTCGGGATTATTTTTGCGGCAGCAGGAACATTACTTATGGCGTATGATGGAATAAGGCCCGGCAGTTCTTTTTGGGCCGGGGATGCTCTGCTGCTAATCGCACTGATTTTCACGGTTATAGAACTGCACCTGATTAAACCTCTTGCCAAAACCTACGGATCTGTAAGCATGGTTGCCATGCGGACCGCGATTGGCGGAAGTCTTTATATCGTTGTTGCATCACCTTCGCTTGCAGGTGAACCCTGGTTAGACTTTAGCTTTTGGACCTGGTTTGCCATTCTTGCCGGTGGCGCAATAGGAGTGGGGATTGGCCAGTGGGTAAAGGTGAGGGCTTTGCGTGCCATTGGCCCAACAAGGGTTGTAATATATGGAAACCTGGTTCCGCTGGCAGCGATGATGATTGCATGGTTAAGCATTGGAGAAAACCCATCAACATATGAAGTAGTTGCTGGGGTGTTGATTATAATCGGAGCCGTCTCTATCCAGGTGCTTGATGTTCTTGCAGGAAATACGCGCAGTGTAGAGGATACATCAAGCCAGGTATAGTAAAATCCAGGAAAAAACAGCACAATAAAAAAAAGGGCTGTCATTCTGTAAAACGACAGCCCTCATCGGGGAATAAGATGAGATACTAATCTCATGCGGTAAACAACGAATGGAGTTGCAAAAGATTGTAGTAAGACGTTGATCAATTCTGCTGGTCAATCAAGTACATGCCGCCTGTCGGCTGGGGAACGCCTCCTTTAGGTTCAAGTGTAACGGCAAATGTACTCGAACGTTCAGAGGGGCGTTCATTCAGGCGATCAATTCGGTAAAAAAGGTTGGTTAAGGGCTTTATTCCGTACCAATGCAGCAAGGAAGCTATAAACCGTACCCCTTTTTGAATCATGATGGTTTGCGCGGTTCCGGGTCTGTACGAAAACCTATTGCAATAGGTTTTCAGCCTCCTCGCGGTCTCTGAGTATCTTTATAATCATAATAATCATACCAAAAAAATACGATGAAAACGGCCATAGAGTTTTTTAAGAGCCGCTTTTCTGTCTTTCTGAACTTCAATCATCCGGGGTTGTTACTCGCCGGCCGTTTGTCGGGCCAATTCAAATAGGTGTAAGAGAAACTGAACGATCAAAATGAAGCCAGGTGATTATACGAAATCGGTTTGCTAACGGATGCTTTGACGTCTCATCTGTGCAATTACGGTGCATAAACGGATGCTGAGATGACATGAATATAGTTTATCTTTTCGGCAATCGTAAACCTCAGATAATGATAATTTTATGCCCTGGACATTACGAATGACCCTGATCGTAACTGCTTTGACAACAGTTGCAATGATCTATAATACGCTTCGTATATACTGGTATTCCAAACAGCTTGCCCCCATAGCACTGCGCACATTTGCATGGGTAAGTGGCGGTTCAGCATTGTTGATTCTCTTTTATCCGCTGAGCGGATTGATGCTTACTCTTACTGATTTTGGATTTTCCAGGGATTACTACCCGATTTGGGTGATTATTCTGTTTTGGTATGGATTCGTGTTTCATGCCGTACTGCTGACCGCAATCATTGTAATAGACCTGGTGAACGTTCTACTTACCCAAATTTTTAGAATCAGGCGTACACAGCTTCAAACGTTCCTGGGGCTTGTAGCACTTACAGTTACAGCCGTAGTTTTTGTATACACTGCAGCAAAAATGAGTGCAGACACGCAACGGGTTGTTGTCAATGAAGTAACTCTTGGTAAATCGGGAAGTGATTCAGAGCTTCCGGTTCCTTTGCGTATAGCGCATATTTCTGAAATTCATGCCGACCGGTTTACTTCACCGGAAAAAATCGCGAAGTATATGGCACGTGTTGAATCTGCAAGCCCCGATATAATACTCGTAACAGGTGACCTCATATCATCCGGGCTCGCATTTGTGGATGATGCTGCCACAGAACTCGCTTTGGTTGAGGCTCCACTTGGAACCTGGTTTGTGATGGGGGATCATGATTATTGGTCCGGACAGGATGAGATTACGGAAATACTGGAAGGTAAGGGTATCAATGTGCTGCGGGATGAAAACACCCGGATAGATCACGAGGGTGCCGGCATTCGCTTGACCGGCATCACGGAGGTGTACAGCAGCAGTGTGCAGAGGGAAGTATTCAGCGAACTGCTGGCAGATGAGCAAGATGACACCGTTCGAATTCTATTTTCCCACCAGGCTACTGACGACCTGGTTGAAGAAGCCAGTAATTCAGGTGTTGATCTTATATTGGCCGGACACACTCACGGCGGCCAGATTTGGGTTCCTTTTCTGTGGAGGTCATATACGGCGGCCCAAATGGAAACAAATTACGTGAAGGGTACTCACCAGATCGGGCCGGTGCTACTGAACATTAACAGCGGCCTGGGGTTTACACTCGCCCCGGTTAGGTACAATGCCCCGGCTGAAGTATCGCTAATTGAGATCAGGTAAAAGTGGCTGCGGGCCGGGTTATACCTTCACCGGGTGTACCCAGCCATACGGGTCGTCAAGTTTTCCATATTGGATGCCGGTGATGGTATCGTACATTTTTTTTGCAAACGGGCCGATTTTCTCCCGGTCCAGTTCGATGGTTTTACCCTGGTGATGAATCAAACCCACCGGTGAGATGACCGCAGCCGTACCGGCTCCAAACACCTCTTCGAGGCTCCCGTCTTTGTGTGCTTCAAAAACGTCATTAATTGAGATCCTTCGTTCTTCAACATCAATATTCCACTCCCGGGCCAGTGTAATCACAGATCTCCGGGTGATTCCCGGCAGAACAGTTCCGCCAAGTTCAGGAGTTACCAGTTTTCCGTTAATCTTGAAGAAGATGTTCATGGTGCCAACTTCTTCTACATATTTATTCTCTTTAGCATCGAGCCAGAGTACCTGCGTATACCCTTCTTTTTGAGCTTTTTGGGCCGGCAGGAAGCTTCCCCCGTAATTTCCGGCCGCTTTCGCCTCACCGGTTCCCCCTTTTACAGCGCGCACAAAATTATCGGTAGTTGTGAGGCTAACCGGGTTAAATCCTTCTTTATAATAGGCAGCAACAGGACATGTAATTACAATATAGCGATACTCGCTTGCAGCACGGGCAGCAATAAACTCTTCCGAAGCAAAAATGAACGGACGTACATACAGGGCGTGTCCGTGTGTTTTGGGAACCCACTTGTGATCCAGCCGTATCAGCTCTTTCAGGCTTTCTGTAAAGGCCTCTTTCTGCATGGCGGGGATACACATCCTACTTGATGAATTGCTGATTCGTTCATGATGATCATCAATCCGAAACAGGTTTATGGTCTCATCATCCGCATGGTAGGCTTTCATTCCTTCAAATACTTCCTGTCCGTAATGAAGGGCGTGCATGGATGGGTAAAATGTGATAGGAGCGTACGGCACAATTTTCGGTTCACTCCAGCTGCCGTTTTTGTAGGTCATGTCAATCATGTGATCGGAAAACACCCGGCCAAAATCCAGGTTGTTAAAATCTACGGTTGAAAGCCGGCTGTCAGGGGTTTTATGGATCTCCATGGTTGTGATTGTGTATTTAAGTTTTATAGCTGATATTAGCTCAAGATAAGAGAAACTTGAGAAACAGTTTAACCAAAACAAATAAAATTGAATCCCGATTCTATGGCAAAATCATCGCTTACACTGCTGATCATCCTGTTTATCTCGTTTGATTTTCTTTCGGCACAAAACCGTAACGATATCACCCCGCACATACTGGATATGCGTGAGCGTGCGGCTGTTATTGACCGGTGGACAGAAGACAAGCTCGATAATCTTGTACCAGAATTAATGCGCCGGGAAGGGATTGATATGTGGGTGCTGGTTGCCCGTGAATATAATGAAGATCCTGTACTACTATCTATGCTGCCGGCAACCTGGCAATCATCACGCCGGACAACCATTTTACTTTTTAACGACCCCGGTAACGGTGAACCTGTAGAGAGAATGGCTGTTGCACGGTATGATATTGGATTCTTTGAATCCCGGTGGTCCCCGGATGAACAGCCCGATCAGTGGGCCAGATTCGGGGAAATTGTGGCCGAAAAGGATCCGGAAAAAATCGCTGTGAATATATCAGAGGATTTCGCTCTGGCCGATGGTATCAGCCATACCGACTACATGAATCTGACCAACAGTCTTGGATCAGATTTGCAGAACCGCATTGTATCAGGTGAAAACCTGTCAATCGGGTGGTTGGAAACCCGTACCGAAGAGGAAAAAACGGTGTATCGTCAAATCAACAGAATTGCGCATAACATTGTTGCAGAGGGGCTTTCGGAACGCGTAATTACCCCGGGAGTAACAACAACGGAGGATGTTCAGTGGTGGTACCGTGACAGAATTCGGGATCTCAACCTGACGGCGTGGTTCCATCCGTCAGTGTCCGTTGAGCGAGGCGATTCACCGGAAGAAGACGGCGATTTTTCTTCATCTTCGGATGGTACGGTAATTTTCCCCGGAGATTTGATTCACGTAGATTTCGGCATAGAATACCTGCGCCTTTCCACGGATACACAACGAAACGCCTACGTGCTTCGGCAGGGAGAATCAGAAGCCCCAAAAGGACTTCAGGATGCACTTGCAGCGGCAAATCGTCTTCAGGATATTCTTACAGGCCAGTTTGAAAGCGGCCGTACCGGGAATGAAATCCTTTCGGCAGCTCTGCAACAGGCCGCGGATGAGGAAATTAGCGCCACAATCTACACGCATCCCATCGGGTACCAGGGCCACGGTGCAGGTCCAACAATCGGTTTATGGGATCAGCAGGACGGGGTTCCGGGAAAAGGCGATTACCCGCTCTACCCCAACACTGCGCACTCAATAGAGCTGAACGCGGAAGTTTATATACCTGAATGGGATAAAAATATCCTGATGAAACTTGAGGAGGATGCTATTTTTGACGGGGAAACAGTATACTACACGGACGGGCGTGCAGAAGAACTCTACCTGATTCCGAGACAGCGCTGAAAAATTCCGAATCAATTCTGTTATGGAATTCCAGATCCGGTATCTTCCGGATTATATAAGAATCAAAATTAAACACCACAATCTCATTGATGATACAGCAGGCAAAAAATATACTTAAAGAAACATTTGGATTTGACCAGTTTCGTCCGCTTCAGGAGAGTGTAATAAAAGATGTTTTGAACAAGAAAGACACGCTGGTGATAATGCCTACCGGCGGCGGAAAGTCTCTTTGCTACCAGATTCCGGCCATGATGTTCGACGGGCTGACCATTGTAGTTTCTCCATTAATTTCACTGATGAAAGACCAGGTGGATCAGCTCAGGCAATACGGAATTCCCGCAGTGGTACTGAACAGTTCCATTCCTGATGATGTATATAGGGCAAATGTAGCAAAGGTAAGAAGCGGGGAAGCAAAAATGCTGTACGTGGCACCGGAATCCCTGATGATGGACCGCGTGAGGGAACTTCTGGCTGATGTGCAGGTAGACTGCTTTACCATTGATGAAGCCCACTGTATTTCGGAATGGGGACACGATTTCAGGCCGGATTACCGGCAGCTTGCAACAATACGCAAGCAGTTTCCCGACGCCGTATGCCTGGGGCTCACAGCAACGGCAACACCCAGGGTGCGCGAGGATATTAAAGATATCCTTGAGTTCAGAGAGGGTTCAACATACGTGGCCAGTTTTGATCGCGAGAATCTCTTTTTAAATGTAGTGGATAAGGATAAGCCGGTAGACCAGATCCTGGATTTTCTTTACACCCGTAACGGCCAGTCGGGAATTATTTACTGTTTCAGCCGGCGCCAGACCGACGAACTGTACCAGGATCTGAAAGATGAAGGCCACTCTGTTCGGCCGTATCATGCCGGGCTGAGTGAACACCAGCGTGAGATCTACCAAAATGCGTTTATTCGGGATGATATTGATATCATTGTGGCAACGGTTGCTTTCGGGATGGGGATCGACAAACCAGATGTGAGGTTTGTGATTCATCACGATATGCCGCAGAATATCGAATCATACTACCAGCAGATCGGCCGTGCAGGCCGCGACGGCTTAAAGTCGGATTGCCTGCTGCTCTACAGCCACTCCGACCGTCAGAAAATAAATTACTTTATCAATCAAAAAGAGGGTGAAGAAAAAGAGGTAGCCAAGAAACATCTTAAAGATTTAATTAACTATTTAACCACAGATGAATGCCGCCGCAAACCGCTGATGGGCTATTTTGGAGAGACTTATCCGAAGGATGAATGCGGAATGTGTGATAACTGCATCTCCATGAAAGACGCGATGGAGGACCTTACTGTTCCGGCCCAGAAGTTTCTATCTTGCATAGTGCGAACCGAAGAGAGATACGGTGCCACACATATATCGGATATTCTGCGCGGGTCAAAAGCGAAGAAAGTATTAGAAAACGGGCATAATGAGCTTTCAACTTATGGCATTGGAATGGACTTTAGCAAAGACCAGTGGATACAGCTATCTCGTCTTCTGGTACGTAAGGATTTTTTGAAGAAAGATCCGCAGTACGGGAGCCTGCTGCTAACTGATAAAGGCAGAAAAGTATTGAAAGACGAGCTCCGCGTTCAGGGTGTGCTCGACCGAACACAGACTGCTATTGACGGCAGTGCTGCGGCCCGAACATCTTCAGAGGTTGAGAACCGGTATGATGACAATCTATTTGAAGAGCTTCGCAAAAAACGGAAAGAGATAGCGGTGAGTCAGGATGTTGCTCCCTACGTTATTTTTCCTGATACGACGTTGATGGAAATGGCCTTCTACTACCCGCAAAGCGAGGATAGTCTTGTGGGAATTTATGGTGTGGGCAGTGCCAAGCAGAAGAAATACGGAGACGATTTTTTGCAGATCATCAAAGCGTACTGCGACGAGAACGGAATTGAAGAGCGCAAACGAGAAATCAGCAAAAAGAAAAGAAAAAAGTCTTCCTCGAAGAAGCACGAACAAATCGGCAAGGATTACAATGATGGCAAATCTCTGGAACACCTTGCCGAGGAACACGGTGTGAAGATGCCGACTATACTGAAACACCTGAAAACGTTCCTCGAAGAAGGAAACGATTTGCGTACAAATGGAATCCTTGAAGCGTGTGATCTCTCTCAGAGAAAAGTTGATGAGGTAATGAAGTCGATGAAAAAAGAGGGGCCGGAACTCCTGAAGCCCGTTTATGAAGATCTTGGAAAATCGGTAGGATACAGCGAGTTGCGGATGATGCAGCTTTACTACATGGCCGAAAATGGTAAATCCTGAGACTGAAGTATGACGTCAGAAGTTAAGGCATTCGTTGCTTCTCTTGAGAAAAAGCCCACATCAACCCTTTTTAATCCCTGGTTCGAACGGGATTTGCATCATGATGAAAGTGCCAATGCCCCTGAAATACGACGAAGGCAACTCGAGCACTATCTAAATGAACGCATCCATTCCGCCAGGTACCTGTTTATCGCGGAGGCTCTGGGGTACCAGGGAGGCCATTTTACGGGCCTTGCAATGACCTCGGAGCGTATTTTGCTGGGGCATCAGCATAAAAAATATGGAGTACGGCCGGCTCATGTGTTTAAGGAACTTGAACCGGTGCGCACCAGCCATCCTGATGTGAATCAAAAAGGCATGACCGAACCAACGGCAACCATTATGTGGGGATCACTGATCAGGCAGGGAATCGACCCGCACCGGGTCGTTTTGTGGAATGCCGTACCATGGCATCCTTACAAACCGGAGGCAGGTCTGTTGAGTAATCGAACTCCTGTGGCGTCTGAAATGGAGGCGGGATTAACCCATCTGAAGCAGTTAATTGGGCTGTTCAGCCGGGCGAAACTTGTTGCGGTAGGGCGGAAATGTGAAGAGAGCCTTTTGGGGCTTGGGAAAGATTTTATAGCGGTAAGGCACCCGGCAAACGGCGGCGCTCCCAAGTTCAGGCGTCAACTGGAAGAGATGTTCAGCTGATCTTTTTTAGATTTTAAGAATTACCAAGGCCTGATCTTTGTAACCAAACCGAAAAGTCATACGCTCTGAAAATTAGTGGCACAAGCTTAAATAATTTAGACATTTAATCCCTCTCTATTAAATAGAGAGGGATATAGGGTGAGTCTGGAGGGTAAGACTAAATTATTTAAGCTTGTTATAAACATCGATTCTTTGTCTGACTTTTCGAAGTGGACTCATCTTTTTAATAATTAAGTTCTTTTCGGAACTGATGATAATTTTATATTGTAGCGGCATATTTATGCTGTTGTTATAAACTTTCTCAGATAATCATCAATGATGTACAAACATATCTCCATTGTATTTCTTTTTTGGGCAGTTGCGGGCTGGAGCACGTTGTCTGCTCAATCTGTTAACCCAGCAGATATAATCACCAGGGAGGCGCCTGAAGCCAAGCATGTATGCACGCTCGATCCCACCGACTTTAACGCCAAACATTTTATAGAACACCACGATATTGTGGGAAAATCGGCGTCAAAAGCTAAAACATCGGATGTAAATGTAACCTACAGGAGTGTCTGCGGGGGGGATACCTGGCCTTCAGAAGCTCTTAACGCATTTGAATATGCGATGGGAATTTGGGAAACGCATATTGAAAGCGAGGTACCCATTCGCATAGAGGCAACGTGGACGTCCCTGGATGAAAACGTTCTGGGATCTGCCGGGCCCACCCGCATCGCTCAAATTCCACCTGTGGGGGAACCTGATACCTGGTATACCATTGCTCAAGCGAGCGCTATGACCGGAGAAGATATTGTCAATGATATAGAAGATGAAGAATTTGATGTCATCATGAATATCAATTGCGATTTTGAGGATTGGTATTTTGCGCAAGACGCCAACCCGCCAGCTAACATGATCGACTTTGTGACGGTTGTACTGCACGAAATTGGCCATGGAATTGGCTTTATTGGCAGTATGCAGGGTGATGAAGATTTGCGGATTGCAGAGTGGGGATTTGGTTCAACGGCTGGAGAGACCTTTCCGATTGCATATGATCTTTTTGCTGAGGATGGCGAACAAATTTCTCTGATCAATGAATCTGTTTATCCGCAGCAATCAGAGGAGCTGTATGATGCGTTAACCGGAGAGTTTGATGGCATCTTTTTCAATGGCGGGGATGCAAATATTATAAATGCCGGTTTACCTGTAAAACTCTACTCGCCGTTTCCATGGCAATCAGGCAGCAGCTACTCACATCTCGACCAGGAGACATTCGGGCAGACTGAAAATTCGTTGATGCGACCCCGTCTCGATCGCCAGTTTGCCATTCACTCACCGGGGCCTGTAATGTGCGGCATGCTGGGCGACATGGGATGGCCGCTCGGGCAGAACTGTTTCGATCTTCTGGGCGTGGAATCGGTGATTGCTATCGATCAATCCATATTAACTTCCGGCCTCGATTATGGAGTCTCGAATCTTGGGGAAACGGTAAATCGCAATTTAACTATTACAAATGAGGCTTCCGCGGAGGATCCGCTCTCAGGCCGGGTTGTCATTGATAATGACAATTACATCGTTTCTCAGTCGGACCAGTCGTTTTCAATTCTGCCCGGGGAAAGTGTTGATATTCCCATCCGCTACAGTCCGGGTAATGTGAATATTCATAACACCGAGCTGAGTCTGTTTCACAACTCTTCAACTCTTCCCAACCCGGTACGGGTAGAGCTAAATGGAGAAGCTCTCGATAGAAATGAAACCTTTGTTGTGGACCAAAATTATCCAAATCCATTTAACGCACAAACGACTATTGAATATGCCATTACAGGTACATCAGACGTTCGTCTTGATGTGTATAATGTTTCCGGCCAGTTAATCTCCACGCTTGTAAATAGTGAGCAGGGAGAGGGGCGGTATGTGGAAACGTTTGACGCGAGCCAGCTTGCAAGCGGGGTGTACCTCTACAGGCTGATTGTGGATGATGAGGCCAATACCCGTAAACTCCTCTTGGTTAAGTAGTATATTTTCTGGGTATCTGAATATGGTAAATGAGGGTTTTTAAGTCGAATGAATTGCCTCGTGGACTCTGGCCCGAGGTATATCATTTGAGCAATTTCAGGTATTCATCAGTATCGAGGCTGACTAAAAAGATAAAATTCATCGAGTATCGCTTAAATAATTTAGGTTTGCTCTCCGGACTCACCCTAAGTCCCTCTCTATACTAATAGAGAGGGATTAAATGTCTAAATTATTTAAGCTGGTATGTTTAATGATTTACTTATTGGACAGCCTCACGGAATGCTGTAGCAGATTTATTGCTTCCAACCTTGCAGAATTATCCTGTACTCTGCATGGCGGCAGCCACACCATTAATGCTCATGAACAAGGCGTGACGCAATTCCTTAAGCTCCTCATCCGTATCTGCATTTTCCCAGCGGGTTAGCAGCTCCGCCTGAACAACATTGAGGGGGTATGTGAAAACGTTTCTGAATTTGATGGAGTTTTGAATCACTTTACGCGAATCCAGGATAGCTTCCTGTTCGGTGATCTGCAGGATCAGATCCCGCGACCGCTCGAGATCTGAGATAATTTTATTGTGATGCTCCTTATTGGAGTGACGCCCGGAATAAAGTAAACTGGTTAATGCGTGATATCGGGCAAGTTCACGCTGGGCATTATCTACTACAGTATTGAAAAAACTCCAGTTTTTATACCATTCCCGAAGTGTGTTCATCAGCTCCGGATTGTCCTTCAGAAGCGGGTCGAGTGCGGCACCCAGACCGTACCAGCCCGGAACATTGTATCGAACCTGTGTCCATCCAAATACCCAGGGAATAGCTCGCAGATTTTCGAACTGGAGTCCGTTGGACCCGCCGCGGGATACCGGCCTGGAGGCAATCGGCAGGTTCCCGATATGTTCAACCGGCGTGATAAATTTATACCATTTCCAGAAATCGGGGTGATCGATTAGATCGCGGTAAGCATCCATAGAACGGCTGGAGATTTGGTTCATAATCTCTTCGGTTTCATCTCCTTCCTCCAGCTCTTTTTGTCCTTCACCGGCTGTGACGCGGGCAACTGCATTCACCACCTGTTCGAGGTGCCGTCGTGTTATATCCGGCAGTGAGTAACGGAAAGAGATTATTTCGCCCTGTTCAGTAAACCGAATCCGGCCATTGTTACTGATAGACGGAAGTGCAAGTATAGCACGGTTCGAACGTCCTCCGCCACGGCCTACTGAGCCGCCCCTGCCATGAAATAAACGGAAGTCAACATCGTGCTTCTGAAGAACTTTTCCGAGTCGGAGCTGAGCTTTTTGCAGGGCCCAATTTGCCATCCAGTAACCACCGTCTTTGTTACTGTCAGAATACCCAAGCATGATTTCCTGGAAGCTATTCCTGGCGTCAATTTGTTTAGCATAGAGGTCATCAGTAAGAATCTGCTCCATCAGCTCCGGACTCTTTTCAAGGTCTTCAATTGTTTCAAACAGTGGAACAATATCAAGCGGACTCTCTACCGAGCCGTCAGAAATACGCCACAACCCGGTTTCTTTTGCAAGTATTGCAACTTCCAGAAGATCACTTACACCGTGGGTCATGCTAATGATGTAACTTCCAAAGGCATTCGGATCCAAATCGTTGATAGTCCGTATTAACCTGAAGACATTCAGTATTTTTTCGGTGCCCGGTTTTAGCTGTGCATTCACAGGGCTGAGCGGACGCGGGTTTCGAAGTTCCCGGGTCAGGGTTTTAATTTTTTTCGCTTCCGGCATGTCTGAATACCCTTTAACGACATTTGCAAGCTCAAGCAGGTTTTCCACAGCCTCTTCGTGTATGCCACTGTGCTGGCGAACATCAAGCGCAGCGAGGTGAAATCCAAATGTACGTGCACGGATTCTGAGATCGTTAAAATGGCCGTAGTTTGCAACATCTTTCAGGCTGCTCTGCAGAAGAGAATTGTAAATAAGATCGAGGTCGCTGATAAAGTCTTCTGCTTTGTACCGCCCCGAGGCTTCCAAAATCCGGCTTTCATCTTTCTCAAGGTCGTCTATCAACCCCTGAAGGCGATGCATCATATGGGTGAGCTTACGTCGGTATGGCTCATTTTTGTACTGTCGTTTAAAGCGATTACTCAGCGGTACTTCTTTGTCATCCTGTTTGAGGGATTTAATCAGGGGTTCGGGTACATCTACAAGCTGCTGTGAAACAGAAAGATACCTCCGACAGTTGTTTAGTTCTTTTAGATAAAGCTTCAGAACAGTCTTCCGCTGCTCTTTCAAGGTGTTCCAGGTTACATCGCGGGTCACATTGGGATTGCCGTCGCGGTCGCTGCCTATCCACGACCGATATTTAAAAATAATTGGCAGGTCCGGAACTTTTCCATATTGCTGCTGAAAGGCAAATCGTACATCATCATACAGCCTGGGAATTGTGTCCCAGATTGTAGTGGTAAAAAAGAATAGTCCGTTTTCAACTTCATCTTCCACCGTAAGTCGTTCCGACCGCACTTCGTCGGTTGAAATCAGCAGAGATATTTCATTAAAAATCTGGTGTAAAATCGTCTCTTTCTCGTTTGGGGTGAAACGGCTGGAGTTGTAGTCGCGAATCATCGCGGTAATATTCTCCTGCTTGTTCAGAATACTTCTGCGTCGTGCTTCTGTTGGGTGCGCCGTGATGGTTGGCTGTATGTCGAGCTTTGAAAACAGTTCGGCAGCCTGTTCATACGTATAATTATTTTCCTTAAAACTACTCAGAGCGTCAGCAATACTTTCTGCTCTCGGATTGTCGGCATCAATGGTTTGAGCGCGCTCCCGGTTAATCCGGATGATTTCGTGCTGCTCGAGGGAGTTTACAAGATGGAAAAAAATGGTAGTGAGCCGCAGAAGCTTTGTGATTTGAGCCAGGTCCAGATCCGATATCAATGCAGTCAGTTCCTCATTTGCTTTACCTCCATTCTCATCAAACGCCCTGGCAGAATATTCCGGTAGTTGTGCAGAAAGCTTTTTCAGATCATCAGCTTCCTTTCCTGACAGGTAGTCTTCAAGGAATCCGGTTAGGGAGATGATTTTTTGAGTCAGTGGTTCACTGATATCCGATTGGGTGGCAAAGTGCTGAATGGTCTCTTTCCAGGTCATATGCAGGCAGACATTGAGGTTTAAGTTTCTGATAGATAGAGCCTTAATAGATAGCCATTCTGAAGCTTAAATGCATAAGGTTGCCGGATATTTATTTTATGTAAGCGCTTCTAATTACGTATCGCAACTTAGTGAGAGAATCAATATTAAAATATCGGTTTGGTTTGATGGTTTTCATGGCTGCCATATCTACGGTTTTTTTATGTTTATAGAGAATTGAAAATTTGAGTCTGCTCCGAAAAGTCATATGTTCTGAAAAATAATGGCCCAAGCTTAAATAATTTAGACATTTAATCCCTCTCTATTAGTTAGAGAGGGATATAGGGTGAGTCCGGAAGAGAAACCTAAATTATTTTAGCTTGTTATCAAGGCCCGTTCTTTATCTAACTTTTCGGAGTGGGCTCATATAGAGAATTGAAAATTTCGAAATAGAGATATTTTTGCGTAATTACGTTCGGCAACAGACCGATTGAACCAGCTATCTGAAAACCCCCGACTTAAACCAACACTATGAAAAGACATCGCGACGATATTCCTCGCGCATCAAAAAAAGAGATATTCGGCTGGGCAATGTTCGATTTTGCCAACCAGGCCTATACGCTGCTGATTATTACAGTCATATTTCCAGTACTGTTTACAACAGTAATAGCGGGAGATGCTGCAGACGAATACAGGATGGGTAACCTGTTGTGGAGTGTAGCGCTTGGCCTGAGCTATTTTATGGTTGTGCTCAGCGGCCCGGTATTTGGGGCAATCATGGATTACTCTGCTCTGAAAAAAAGATTTCTCTTTTACAGCTATGTGCTGACAATCATTGCAACCACGCTTCTCTACTTTGTTGAGCCGGGCATGATTGTGCTTGGCGTTATTCTGATTATCGTATCAAATTTTGCTTACGCAACCGGTGAAAGTTTCATTGCTGCATTTTTACCCAGCCTGGGCCCGCCTGACGACCTGGGAAAAATTTCCGGATTTGGCTGGGCTTTAGGATACATCGGCGGGCTTTTTTCTGCTGGATTCGTGATTGTTTTTCTCGGGGATGCCACGGCTGAAAATTTCGACCGCATACGCTGGGTTGGGCCATTCGCAGCGGCATTTTTCCTGCTTGCCGCTATACCTACATTTTTGTGGGTGAAAGAGCCGGGAAAACGACGGGACCTACCGGAAGGCGAAAGTTTTATTTCAATGGGGTTTGTGAGGCTTGGCCACACAATCCGTGAAGTGAAGAAATTCTGGGATCTCGCCATATTTTTGGTGTCGGTTTTCTTTGCAATGGCGGGGATTTACATCGTGATTTCTTTCGCGTTCATTTATGGTGATCAGGTAGTGAAATGGGATGAGAATGTAAGGGTGCTTATGTTTGTAATTGTGCAGATTACGGCTGCAGCCGGGGCATTTGCATTTGGATACCTTCAGGACCGTATTGGAGCCAAACTAACTTACAACCTTACACTGGGGTTATGGTTTTTTGCGGTGCTGGGAATCTGGGCCGTAACAGATATCACCGACTGGTTCAATCAAACATTTGAAGCAGGCATGGAAGCGCAGTATATGTTTTTATATATCGGTGTGCTTGCGGGCCTGAGCCTTGGCTCGAGTCAGTCGGCCAGCCGTGCGCTGGTGGGGATCTTTTCACCGGAAGAAAAATCGGCGGAGTTCTTCGGTTTTTGGGGGCTATCGAATAAATTGGCGGGTGTATTTGGCATCATAGGACTCGGGTTACTGCAGGCGCAGTTTGGTTTACAGCTTTCCGTTTTATTCTGTGCCGCTCTCTTTTTGATTGCGATTCTGGTTAACTTTTTTGTGAAAGAACAGCGTGGCAGAGATGCAGCAGACGATTACGAGGGGGATGAATAGATAGTACGATTTTGGGATTTATCTTGAAGAAAAGGGCTGTTTAGATATTTTTTAAGAAGCTTAAATCATTAAAAAACAATTAGATGAATGCCTTATTATTTCATCTTATACTGTCAGACTTTTATTTTTGGCTTTGTATTGCGCATTGTGGGAAACACCTAATTTTGATTTATTCGCCAAATAAAGATGCTTTTAACGCTCAGAATGTTAACTTATGCAAGTTTTAACAGCTCACGGGGTTGTTAAAGAAAACCTCAGGATGGGCATATTGCCTGTCTGAAATAAATATTACTAACTAATTAAATTGGAGTATCTATGAGCAGAATTGAAGAAGTGAAAGGCTTAGTATCTGAATTAGAAGAGGACATGGAAAAGTTCTATGAGAAAGGAAATAAAGCTGCCGGTACAAGAGCACGTAAACAACTGCAAGATCTGAAAAAACTATCCCAGGAAATCCGCCTGGAGATTCAGGAAATGAAAAATAAAGCTTAATTTTACCGAGTTTTACCCTTATTGTTTTGCTTTTATAAAGCCACGCATCAAAGCGTGGCTTTATTTGTATGGAACGTATTTTGGGGAATTTACTTTAACTAAATGTAATCTTAAGTAACCCCCACAACTATGGAAACCACATTAATCCTTTCAGGAATGTTCATTGTATCCACTCTCTCCATATATGGATATTACCTTATTCTGAAGAAAAATCTCAGGGAATTTGAACTGAAAAGGAAAACGAGAATCGAATACCGGACAAACGAAGAGTTTGCCAGTATTTAAACCAATTTCACAAGCTGTTTTCATCATTCCATAGTTAACAGGAAGAATTCGGTTTTCTGCCAGCAATACAAACCGTAAGTTTAGCCCGAACTTTGGTTTATATTGTATATGGAAAAATCATCATCGAAAAAAATTTCTCCGAAAGTGATCGGTGTCTGGAGATATGGCAGTGCTATTGGATTCGCATTCCTTCTGGCCCTTCCGGTTATATACTACTCAATATTTGGATTCAGACAGGTACACTTATGGATTTTGCTTACCGTTTCCGCACTCTGTCTCGCGGTTTGGTTACTCAATGTAGTTATACTTCCCCCGCTCCAATGGAAACGATGGCGTTATAGCATAAATCAATACGAAATCGGGCTGTTAAGGGGGGTTTTGGTTCAGACGGAAACTTTGATTCCACTCAGCCGGGTGCAGCATGTTGATACCCGCCAGGGCCCTGTGCTGCGATGGTACGGCCTCGCCTCTGTTACGATATCCACTGCAGCTACTACTCACGAAATTCCCGGACTTGATGCAGAACTGGCCGACAGGCTGCGCCGGCGAATCTCAACCTATGCCAGACTTGCTGATGATGATGTTTGAATTCCGCAGACAACATCCCATTGCTGCACTTACACGGTCGGTAAACCTGATCAGGGGAAATATCGTTACAATTTTGGTGTTCCTTTTTATTGGTGCGCAAAGCGAGTCATTTCCTTTTTTGATCATGATTGGTGCCGGTTTTGCACTTCTTCTTATATCGGGTGTGTTAGACTGGTGGCGCTTTGTTTTTCGTGTTGAAGAAGGAGAGATGCATATCAAAAGCGGTATTCTTGTCCGGAAGAATCTCTACTTAACCAAAGACCGGATCCAGGTAATCGATATTTCATCCGGGGTGATTCAGCGATTTTTTGGACTGGTGAAAGTAGACATTCAAACGGCCGGCTCTACTTCACGCGCTGCTATGATTGAAGCCGTTCCATTGGAAACTGCAAAAGAGATTAAACGACTGCTCAGTAATAACGGAGCATCCCCGGAAGCCGGAGATGCGATTCAGTCTGATGAAAAACCCGGAAAAGTGTATGGGCTGCCCAATAAAGATCTGCTTATAGCAGCATCAACTTCAGGAAGATTCGGAATCGCCCTTTCCATTCTGGGCACACTATTTTCGCAGGTTGAGCCGGTGATTCGCGAATCAAACCTGTTTGAATATGTTATTAATCTGCTCCCTACTGAGACAGATGCTGTGATGATTGGAGCTATTATTGTTGTTTTTGTAGTGATTGCCTGGATGATCTCCTTCTTTAGCACCTTGCTGATGTATGGAGATTTCAGCCTTGAACTGAATGAAGATGAATTGGTTATTTCAAGAGGTATTTTTGAGAAGAAACGCATTACAGTTCCATATAAAAGAATACAGGCACTTTTTGTAACGGAAGGTATATTGCGGCAGCCCCTGGGCTATTGTTCTGTTCATATTCATAGCGCCGGGTATGGCGACGAGCAGGGATCAGGGGCGATTGTTCTCTACCCGCTTATTCGGCGTGATAAAGTGAATTCACTCATCAAAGAGGTAACTCCACAATATCATGTTGAACTCCCGGGACTCAAACCGCCAACAAGGGCCATCCGCCGCTACATATTCCGTTCAGCTTTTGTTCTTCTTTTAATTACAGCAGTCCTCTATTATACCCTTTCACTTAGTAACTGGTTTTGGTTGGTACCGGCGCTGTCTGTTTGGTGGGGATGGCAAAAATATAAAGATGCAGCTATTGGCTGGACTAAAACTCACGTTGTGATTAGCAATCGAACACTGTCTAAGAAAACAGCGATCATTCAGCGCGGTCGTATTCAGGATCTTTCTGTGTCTGCAAGCTGGATACAGCGTTTCAGGCAACTGCAAAGTGCAGAGGTTTATGTTGCCTCCGGTGATCATGGGAGCTCGTTTACCATTGAAGACATTGAAGAACAAGATGGAGAACGGTTTTTAAATGAATTGAGCCATCAGGCAGTACTGGAAGGTGAAGACGCGGAGAAGGATCAAGCGGTATTGACCCCTCTTCCGGGATGGTAAAAGGTGAGAGTTCAGCGTAAGGATGTAACTACTTTATCAGGCTGATTGAAGTTCAATGCCGTTAATAGCAGATTTTAAATCGTGAATATTCACGGGTTTGATCATAAAAAATGAATTCTGAACCTGTGATGCTTTTTTCCTCGTGTTCAGGTCCGACTGACCTGTAATATAGATAACAGGTGCATCTGTATGGTGGCGAACTTGCTCCATTGCCTGTATGCCATTCACATCATCAGCAAGCTGAATGTCCATAAAGATTAAATCCGGGTTGTGCTTCTGGATAGATTCCACAGCACCAGAACCTGTTTGTGAAATCTCAAGAACCTCGAGATCCAGTGAATTGGCCATTTTTTCCAGTACTATCCCCAAAAGCTGATCGTCTTCTACTATTACTACTTTTTTATTCATGTAAAACCTTTAGCTCTGTTCATTTTGTTAATCCAAGGTATTGCTTTTTGGTCTGCTGAGGGGTTAAAATTTTATAAGATATGCATGGGTTAAATAAATCTAAGATTCAGGATAAAATAAATCTTAAGATCTATTTGAATCCTTAAACACACCACGCCGAGCAGCTTCTGAAGACTTTTCTACGCGGGCACCCTTTTAACCTGAGTCGATTCTTAAAATTGTAAAATATCACAAAAAGCAGTCCAAAAAGGGTGTCTTCCCGCGCCAAGGCGTGGCATGACATGGGTGTTGACAAACCAATGTAACCAAGGCCATTTTTGGACTTCTTTAGTCACTTATTTTAATCAAACTCAGGTTCTTAAGTATTTTGTCGATTAGGTGGATACGTTTAGAAACCAGCGTAGATTATGAATCAGAGTAAAAAGCACTGAGGCTGTCAAAAGAGGTAAAATCCATCGAGTATCGCTTATATAATTTAGGTTTACTCCCCGGACTCACCCTATGCACCTCTCTATCTAATAGAGAGGCATTGAATGTCTAAATTATTTAAGCTGGTTTGTGTATTGATTTATTCTTTGTACAGCCTAACTTTTATGACTAATACAGCACATGATTAATCGAATGTTCAGGTTAGAGGGGTACCAATCGATTATTTCCACAAATCTGGTGAACATCTCCCGGTATTATTTTGTCACGAAGGAATCTCGTTGGGGGCGTCTGACGGAGGACGCAATCCCATCGGCCTGTCTCACAGGAATGACCGTTGCACAGAATTAGACTGCAGTGGGGAAGTATGCGAGTGAAATTGAAATGTTCTGGCTATTTAAGAAAGGGAAGCGATGGGCTGACCCTCGGCATACTCTTCAACCGGCACACATGTGCACATCAGGTTTCGATCCCCGTAGGCGTCGTCCACACGGCTTATTGCAGGCCAGAACTTATTGAAACGGAGTTCAGGAACCGGAAATACGGCCCGCTCCCGGCTATAAGGCCTGTTCCATTCGTCACTAAGAGCGACTCTCATTGTGTGAGGTGCATGTTTCAATACATTATTATCTCTATCTGCGTCACCGTTTTCAATAGCACGAATTTCGTCCCGAATATGAATCATCGCATCGCAAAAGCGATCAAGTTCTGCTTTCGACTCGCTTTCTGTGGGTTCTATCATCAGTGTACCCGGAACAGGAAACGACATGGTAGGTGCGTGAAAGCCATAATCCATCAGTCTCTTGGCTACATCAACTGACTCAATGCCTGCCGTTTGTTTGAAATTCCTCAGATCCACAATAAACTCGTGTGCGGAGTGACCACCTTTTCCCGTATAGAGAATCGGATAGTGATCTTTTAGCCGGTTTTTTAGATAGTTGGCATTTAAAATTGCCACTTTTGTTGCATGGGTTAATCCTTCGGATCCCATCATGCGAATGTAGGCATGGGAAATTGTGAGTATACTTGCGCTTCCGTAGGGTGCTGATGCAACAGATTCAATTGCCCTGGTTCCGCCGGTGGCTATAAGTTCGTGGCCGGGCAGGTAGGGGGCAAGTTTCTCAACAACACCAATGGGCCCCATTCCCGGTCCGCCGCCTCCATGAGGAATACAAAACGTTTTGTGAAGGTTGAGGTGACATACATCCGCCCCTATAATGGCAGGAGAAGTGAGTCCGACCTGGGCATTCATATTTGCACCGTCCATGTAAACCAGTCCGCCGGCTTTGTGAACGGCTTCACAAATTTCCCGGATGTCTTCCTCAAAAACACCGTGTGTGGACGGGTAGGTAACCATCAGAGCCGCAAGTTTCTCACGGTTTTGATCAATCTTATCACGAAGATCGTCCAGGTCGATATTTCCTTTGTCATCGCATTTTGTGATCACCACGTTCATTCCGGCCATTACAGCACTGGCAGGGTTTGTTCCGTGGGCGGAGGATGGAACAATGGTTACATTTCTGTGGCTGTTACCATGATCACGGTGGTAGGCCCGGATGGTCATCAACCCGGTGTACTCACCCTGTGCACCGGAGTTTGGTTGAAATGATACCTTGCTGAAGCCGGTGATTTCTTCAAGCCAGCTGCCAAGCTCTTCAAAAAGCCTGTCATATCCTTCTACCTGGTCTTTCGGAGCAAATGGATGAATTTTACCAAATTCCGGCCAAGTAAGTGGAATCATTTCGGATGTGGCGTTCAGCTTCATCGTACAAGACCCGAGAGCAATCATCGAGTGAGTCAGGTCAAGGTCCCGGTTTTCCAGCATTTTCAGATACCGGAGCATTTCGTGCTCGGAGTGAAATTCATTAAACACGGGATGTTGGAGGTAAGGTGTTGACCTGGCAAGGCTTGATGGATAATCAACCTCAATGAGTTCAGCGGCTTTCCGCGGGTCAAAGTCTGTGGATCGCCCGGTTACTTGTGAAAAGATATTCAATACATCAGCAACATCAGTAAGCGTTTTGTTTTCATCAAAAGCAATTCCAATCGACGTATTCGTTTTATCATACCGAAGGTTGATTTGCTGCGATTCCGCAGCTTCACGAATGGCATCCAGCGCTGCAGTATCTTCTACTCTCACGGTTAGCGTATCAAAAAAGTGATCGTTTACCTGGTTCAGTCCAAGTTTATTTAGGCCGGCAGAAGTTAGTTTTGCAAGACCGTGTATTCTTGATGCAATTTTTTTAAGCCCCTGCGGTCCATGGTATACTGCATAAAACCCGGCAACAACAGCAAGCAGCACCTGTGCTGTGCAAATGTTTGATGTTGCCTTTTCCCGGCGAATATGCTGTTCCCGTGTCTGGAGGGCCATCCTGTAGCCGGGATTTTTTTCAGCATCCTGGGTCACACCGATAATTCGTCCCGGAATTTGCCTCTTAAATTCGTCTTTTGTCGCAAAAAAAGCGGCATGAGGCCCGCCATACCCCATGGGAACACCAAACCGTTGTGACGACCCAACGACAACATCGGCCCCCATTTCACCAGGTGATTTCAGGAGTGTCAGGCTCAGCAAATCTGCTGCAACGGTAACATATACATGGTTTTCGTGCGCTGAGGCAATCAGGTCGCTATAATCCTCAACATTACCATCTGTTCCCGGATATTGCAGTAAAACTCCAAACAGGCCGGGGTCTGTAAGATCCAGATCCGAAACAGGCCCGGTTTTCAGCGTTATGTCCTGCGGCTCAAGGCGGTTTTTTAAAACAGAAATCGTTTGAGGATGGCAGGCATCGCTGGCAAAAAATGTCGTTGCACTCTTTCTCTTTTTCCCTTTCCGACGGCCAAATAACATGGAAGCAGCCTCTGCTGCAGCCGTTCCTTCATCCAGCAGGGAGGCATTTGCGATCTCCATGCCGGTCAAATCGGTAACGGCTGTTTGAAAGTTGATGAGTGCTTCAAGGCGGCCCTGTGCAATTTCCGCCTGGTACGGGGTGTAGGCGGTGTACCAACCTGGATTTTCCAGGACATTACGCAAAATTACGGCAGGTGTGATGGTTTCGTAATACCCCATTCCTATGAATGAACGGTATATTTTATTTTGCGAAGCTATGGACCGAATGTTTTCAAGATACCCGTCTTCGGAAAGAGCTTCCGGAAGATCCAAAGGTTTATCAAGTCGAATTTTGGCGGGTATAGTCTCACCGATAAGCTGGTCGAGGCTGTTAACATCTGATGCGGCAATCATATCCGCAATTTCAGAATCAGTTGGACCAATGTGACGGTTTTGAAATGGTTCTTTTCGAAAAGATATTGGCATAAGGGTAAACAGCTGATGTTTGATTAATTCATGAATGTTGACAACAAAAGGATCAATCATTCGGTTTCCTAAACAACAGGAAAAAACGATATTTTAGGCGTTTGATAACGAAGTGACTGGCAAGTCTTATCAGCATATAAAGATAGCACTTTTTCCCCGGTCAGGCACGTCGATATGGATTAGTTTTTACAAATTGTGTTTTGTAAAATATTCATACAAATGCTAAATAGGAGCCGCACAGTACTAAACAATAAATCATTGATTATGAACTTTCTGATACACTCAATAACAGGTTTTTTACTTCTGGTATGCACTGCCGCCGGGGTTTTGGCCCAGGACATTTCCATCATGATTGAACCTGAAAATCCGGAACTTGAAGTAGGAGATGAGCTCCGGCTGCAGGCAAAAGCTGTGGATGCGGATGGATCAGTGCTATCCGAGGATTTGAGATTTTTTTCCAGGGCACGGCGTTCCGTTAGTATGAGCCGCGATGGACTTATGACCGCGCTGCAGCCCGGTACATTTACAATTTCAGCGATGTATACAGATGATGAAGGAAACCGTGTAATTGAGAATATGGAGGTCAAAATCAACTATCCACCGCTGGACAACATTGAACTGGTGAATCTGCCGGAGAAGATGTACACAAAGAGCGCTCTTTTATTGGAGACAAACGTGACAGATCGTGCCGGACTGGTTCGCGATCAGGTTGATCTTACATTTTCTGTTGACGGGGAAGGTGCAACGGTGGATCATTTTGGGAATCTAACAGCAACTCAACCGGGTACGGTAACGGTGGTTGTATCCGCAGAAGAGATTGAAATCAGAAAAGATATCAGGATTGAACCTAACCCTGTGCGAAGTGTTCGGATCGGGAATGAAGTCGTTGAAGCCAGAACAGGGGATGTGCTTCATTTCAATGCGGTAGCGCTTGATGAAAACGGCGACGAAGTGGACGATGCCCCGGTTGAATTCTCCTTTAATGCCCGCCCTGATGATAATCTTGGCCAGGCCGCAGAAGGCCAGGTTTCCCAGAATGGCAAATTTGTTGCAAATCTTCCCGGCTATTATACACTGATTGCTAAAAGCGGCGGAGAAATTGCCCGCCAAACTGTGCGTATAAACAATCGAAACGTAGAACAGCGGCTTGAGCTTGTCGGCCATTCGTTGGTTAATAGTGTGCATACCTCAGATTTGTGGGTGTGGGAAGGGATTGATGGCAACGATTATGCCATTACCGGAACCTGGGGTGGCAACGGTGAAACCTACTTTTGGGATGTAACAGACCCGGCCAATATGATGCCGATTGATACAGTAACTGTGGATGCAAGAACGGTAAATGATGTGAAAATATCCGAAGATGGCACCATTGCTGTGATCACAAGGGAGGGGGCATCGAATCGCCGGAATGGGATCGTGATCCTGGATGTATCGGATCCGCATAATGTTGACGTCATATCTGAATATACGGATGATCTGACAGGCGGAGTTCACAATGCATTTATTTATGAAAACCATGTTTATGCCGTGAACAACGGGCGAAAATATGATGTGATCAATATCGAGGATCCGCAAAATCCAAGGACTGTCAGCCAGTTCGAGCTGGACACTCCCAATCGCTCAATTCATGATGTTTGGATAGAAGATGGAATTGCATACTCATCAAACTGGAGCGACGGGCTTGTGATTGCAGATGTTGGCAGCACCCCTGAAGCGATTACGCCGGAAGGGCACGAACGCGGTGTCGGTTCTCCCTCAAACCCGGTCAAACTTGGACAGTATACGTATCCAAGCGGCTGGAACCACGCCGCCTTTCCTTTTAAAAGTGAAAGCACTGGCGACTTTTACGTGATTGCAGGCGATGAGGCATTCCCGTCGGGTATCAACGTGGAAAATCAACCGACCATTCCAGCCGGCTGGATTCACTTCATTAAGTTCGATGGCTGGGACAATCCCGAAGAAGTTGCCCGTTACCAGGTTCCCGAAGCGGGGACACATAATATGTGGGTTGATGGCGACCTGCTATACATAGCTTACTACAATGCCGGTCTGCGTGTTGTTGATATTTCGGGTGAGCTGATGGGAGATCTTTACCAGCAGGGCAGGGAAGTTGCACGCTACACTACAACTCATCATGAAGGATATGTGCCAAATGCTGCAATGGCATGGGGGCCACAACCTCATAAGGGCCATATTTTTGTGTCAGACTGGAACTCGGGGTTGTGGTCATTCCGTTTAGTTGATGATGAGTAGAAGCTTGTTAACTGTTCTTAAGCAAGGTTTAACACCGAATTGGTTTCCAATTAATCAGGGGCATATATGAAACGCATAACGATTATACTGGGTACAGGGTTGATATTATTTGTGTCGGGTTTGTTTACCGGACTAAAGGCACAAAAGTATACGTTCTACGTAGCTGCTGAATCGGATGACAAGGTTTATCGGGTATCATTTAACGCCGAAGCAGGGCAGAGCGAAATCGAGAAGACAATCACCGTGGGAGAGTATCCCACGGAAAATGAGGGCCCTCATGGAATTGGTATAGACCCGGATGGTAAATACTGGTATGTGAGTCTTGGGCACGGTATGCCGTTTGGCCATCTCTACAAATATGAACTTGGATCCGATAAGGTAATTGGCCGAACCGAACTGGGTATGTTCCCTGCAACACTGGATGTCTCTGCAGAAACCGGGTGGGTGTACGTAGTTAACTTTAACCTGCATGGCCCTCATGAACCCAGTTCAGTTTCAATTGTAGACGGGGCAACAATGGAAGAAATTGAACGTGTGGAAACGGGGATTATGCCACACGGAAGCAGGCTCAGTTCAGATAATTCCCGACAATATCACGTCTCTATGATGACCGATGAACTGTATGAGTTAGATGCATTTGCCATGGAAGTCAACCGGGTGTTATCGCTTTCGGATTCTGAAGAAAACGATCAGCACGTGAACAACCGGGAGCACAGCAACCACGAAGAAATGAATCATAAAACTGAGCCCGAAGTGAAGCCGACCTGGGCTTCACCACATCCCGAAAGGGCAGAGGTTTATGTTGCAGGTAATGGCAACGACCTTATTTATGTAGTTGACACCGACACATGGACTATTCGGGATATTTGGGAAACTCCTGGAAAAGCACCCTACAATCTTGAGCCTACGCATTCCGGAGACAAACTGGTGGTTTCATATAAAGGCGAAGGAGCAACAGGAATTTGGGATGTAGAGTCAGGCGAACAGCTGGCTAAAATTGAAAACAGCCGGAAGGTCACCCATGGAATGGTTATTTCCCCGGACGACAGGTTTGCTTTTGTAACTGCAGAGGGTGTAGGAGGAGAATCCGGAGTCGTTGATATAATTAATCTTGAAACACTGGAAATAGTTGACACAGTTGAGATTGGTAAACAAGCAGCGGGAATTGCTTTCTGGAAAATGGAGCAGGACACAGACCCTGGGTCTTCTGTACGTTAGCCTATCAGGTTAAGAACAATACTCCTGGAATAGGTGGAACTATGGGTAACGCGTTTACCAGTTGGATTTAAAAATTTCAATACAGTCTCGGGTACTTTTAAATACAACGGCAACCGGTGAATGCATTATGGGTATTCTTATCGTGTTTGAATGTTGAAGATTGCACCTGAAATCACTGTGTAAAACTGTAAACGGGCATATCAAAAAAATTCTTAAAAGTTGAGAGAATGTACATAGTTTTGTATTTCTATTCTGTTATCACCACAAGAAGATAAATTAATAATGAGGTAACCATTTTTAGGCTAAGCTAATATTATTATATTAGAGGGTTAAAATAAATGCAGAAACGGACGGTAACGTTATGAGCTGGATTCCTGGATGGTTTTTTGAGTTAAACCCAATATTTCAGGCTCTGTTTGGGGGGCTGTTTACATGGGGGATGACAGCACTTGGAGCGGCCGTGGTTTTTTTTACAAAATCAGTAGGCCATAAACTGCTCGATAGTATGCTTGGCTTTGCTGCCGGGGTGATGATTGCTGCGAGCGTATGGTCGCTTATTATCCCATCTATAGAGATGACAGAAGCCATGGGCGGAATTGGGTGGATGCCGGCTGCATTTGGCTTCCTGGTCGGCGGATTGTTTCTGCGCGTCTGTGATGCATTTCTTCCTCATCTTCATATTGGATTACCGCGCTCAGAAGCGGAAGGTGTTGACACAAGCTGGCGGCGGTCGACCTTGTTGGTTCTTGCAATCACACTTCATAATATTCCAGAAGGATTGGCGATTGGTGTGCTTTTTGGTGGTGCTGCAGCAGGAATTGATCCAACAGGAACAGCTACTATTGCAGGTGCTATTGCACTCGCAATTGGAATTGGTATTCAAAATCTGCCGGAGGGAACTGCTGTTTCCGTACCACTCAGACGTGAAGGAGTTGGTGTGGGGAAAAGTTTCTATTATGGACAGCTTTCCGGCTTTGTAGAACCATTTTTTGCAGTTATCGGTGCTGTTGCTGTAATATATATTCAGCCCATTTTGCCGTTTGCACTGGCATTTGCCGCCGGCGCCATGATCTATGTGGTTGTGGAAGAGCTGATTCCTGAATCGCAGCATCATGGAAACACAGATCTCGCAACACTGGGCACAATGGTGGGGTTTGTAATTATGATGACACTGGATGTAGCCCTCGGCTAAATACTCGT
>JAWLEH010000214.1:0-3057 GCA_041686215.1 Balneolaceae bacterium
TGGTGATGAGTCTCTCTCAGCGAGAACAATGAAACGAATTATCACACCTCTGCGGCAAATGGGCTGCAAGATTGAGGCACGAAATGATGAGTTTGCCCCGCTCAAAATCTCTGCTCATAATGGCATTCGCCCCATGCGCTACCCGCTTCCTATTGCCAGTGCACAACTGAAGTCCTGCGTGCTTCTTGCCGGTCTTTACGGCAGCACACCTACTGAAGTGATCGAGCAAACTCTCAGCCGCGATCACACCGAACGGCTGCTGGATTTAAAAAAGGAATCATACGGACAGGGGAAAATAATCCGGAGCAGTTTACATGACCCGGTTCCTGCGCAGAACTACACGATCCCGGGGGATTTTTCCGCAGCCGCTTTCTGGCTGGTGGGTGCTTCTGTCCATCAAAGCAGTAAACTGGTTCTGAAAAATGTGGGGATGAATCCCAGCCGAACCGGTTTATTGCATATACTAAAACAGATGGGCGCATCAATTCTGGTTAAAGATGAGCGAATGCAGGGCCGTGAACCCGTTGCCGATCTTGAAATTTCATCATCAAGCCTGAATGCTATAGATCTGGATCCGGCGTTGATTCCAAACTGCATCGACGAACTGCCCGTCCTGATGGTAGCCCTTTGTTTTGCAGACGGACGTTCCACGATATCCGGTGCAGAAGAACTGCGTCATAAAGAGACCGATCGTTTATCTGCCATGCACGAAATTTTATCAGTTGCCGGTGCCGCCGTGAAACTTACAAATGATGGAATGGTGATTCACGGTAGCCCGGATTTTCGGCCGGAAGCAGCAACTTTTCCTTCTTATCACGATCACAGAATGGCAATGGCCGCTGCTATTCTGGCGTCTAAATCATCTGAAAACTCAACCGTTCTCGATTCAGATTGTACAGCCATATCGTATCCGGGGTTCTGGTCAGATCTTCAGGCCGTATCACAGTAGCGACAGAACAAACACAGGCTGGCCGTGTGCCAACCCGTCAAACTGGCAACGGCCGGATACTGAAATCGTTTCTATGTCAATACGTCAGTGAGAGTTTCCCTTCTATCCGATTGGCACTGTGGTTGCTCATGTATCAGGTAAATACGGAAAACACATGAGCAATTTTAAAAACGATATTGAACAGCAGTTAACATCTCTCGGGCGAGAGATCCAACAGTTTGTTGAGCGGATTACACCGCTGGACGACTCGAGAGATTTCAGTCCCGCATGCGATGTTATCGAAAGTAAAGAAAAGCTGAAGATCGTGGTAGATCTTCCCGGTATGGAAAAAAAAGATGTGAAATTAACTCTTAAAAACGGAGTTCTTCGGGTTGAGGGACTTCGGGAACTATACCTGGAAGAAGATGAAACATTATTACGGAGTGAGCGTGCACAGGGATCATTTATCCGGTCCTTTTCGGTGCCCGGCCACGCAGACTCCTCTGCTGTGAATGCGTTTTTTAAGAATGGCGAGCTCTCAATTGAAATTAAAAAACAAGGTGATGGAGATCCTGAACCGGATTCCATTCCCATTCAGTAAAAAGAACATAGAAATCAACAAAACGAAACAAGGTTAAAATTATGGGTAAGATTATAGGTATCGATTTAGGAACAACAAACTCATGCGTTTCCGTAATGGAAGGCAGCGAGCCTGTTGTTATTCAAAATTCTGAGGGCGGACGTACAACCCCGTCAGTTGTAGCATTTTCAAAAGACGGAGAGCGTCTCGTTGGTGCTCCTGCAAAACGACAGGCCATCACAAACCCCGAGAAAACTATTTCTTCTATCAAGCGGTTTATGGGGCGAATGTTTGACGAGGTTGCTGAAGAAAGCAGCCAGGCATCCTACAAGGTTGTGAAAGGAGAAGATGGCACGGCGCGTGTTGAAGTGGATGATCGCCTGTATGCACCACAGGAAATATCTGCCATGGTGTTGCAGAAAATGAAACAAACCGCAGAAGAGTATCTCGGCGAAAAAGTGACAGAAGCTGTGGTTACGGTTCCTGCTTACTTTAACGATGCGCAGAGAAAAGCTACACAGGAAGCCGGAAAAATTGCCGGCCTTGAGATTAAACGAATTATTAACGAGCCAACGGCTGCATCACTTGCCTACGGTCTCGACAAGAAAGATGACGATCAAACGATTGTTGTGTATGACCTTGGCGGAGGAACATTTGATGTGTCGATCCTCGATCTCGGTGATGGCGTATTTGAAGTGAAATCTACCTTTGGTGATACGCACCTGGGTGGTGATGATTTTGATCAGCGAGTGATTAAATTTTTAGCCGAAGAGTTTAAGAAAGATGAAGGCATTGATCTGCGGAAAGATCCAATGGCGATGCAGCGGCTGAAAGATGCGGCTGAGAAAGCAAAAATTGAGCTTTCAAGCTCTCAAAAAACAAATGTAAACCTGCCGTTTATTACAGCGACGGATGCAGGGCCAAAACACCTCAACATAGATATTACACGAGCGAAGTTTGAACAGCTTGTGGATGATCTTGTGCAGAAAACCATCAAACCGTGCGAAAAAGCACTGAAAGATGCAGGTCTGAAGAAAGGTGAAGTTGACCAGGTGATTCTTGTAGGTGGATCCACCCGCATTCCGAAGATCCAGGAAATTGTAAAAGAGTTCTTTGGCAAAGATCCAAGTAAAGGTGTTAATCCTGATGAAGTTGTAGCCATAGGTGCTGCAATTCAGGGTGGTGTACTCACCGGAGATGTGGACGATGTGGTACTGCTGGATGTTACTCCGCTTACACTGGGTATTGAAACCCTCGGCGGCGTAATGACCAAGCTCATTGAGGCAAATACAACGATCCCAACCAGCAAAAAGGAAACGTTCTCAACGGCTGCAGACAACCAAAGCAGTGTGGAAATTCATATTCTCCAGGGTGAACGTGCCCAGGCGCAGGATAACAGAACGCTTGGCCGGTTCCACCTTGATGGAATTCCACCGGCACCACGCGGCGTACCGCAAATCGAAGTTACATTTGATATTGACGCCAATGGTGTGCTGAATGTAAGTGCCAAAGACAAAGGCACCGGCAAAGAGCAGAGCATTCGGATTGA
>JAWLEH010000092.1:0-13239 GCA_041686215.1 Balneolaceae bacterium
AACCTTACGGTTTTATATGCCATACGTTTATATGGAGCTCCCGAGGCTTTCCGAAAAAGGTATAATCAATCGAGCATTGCTTAAATAATTTAGTTTTTTCCCAGACTCACCCTAACTCCCTCTCTAACTAATAGAGAGGGATTAAATGTCTAAATTATTTAAGCTGGTTTGTAAGTCGATTTACTTTTTGGACAGCCTCAAACAGGACACTACATTCTGTTCAACCAAACAGTGCCGAAAAAGAAAAAAATGGTTTCATATCATTAAACGAATCTACTGCTGTCTCTCACTCATTCTCTGAACCATTCTTTCCATGGTTTTCAGGGATTCATCCATTTCGTCAGTCATGTCTGTCAGGTGCCTTCGCATTCGCTCCATATCCTGTTGCATATCACGGTCTTGCATCATTTCCCGGTCTCTGAGCATCAGCTCGCACCGTTCAGCGGCATTTTTCATGTTTCCAAGGGTCATACCCATCTGTTCCCCGAACCGGTGCATCATCTGGTACTGGTTACGCATCTGTTCATTCTGTGCCTGCTGCATTCTTTGATTCATATCGCGGTTCATGTTTTGATTTCTCTCCATCAACCCGTTCATACGATTCATCATCTCATGCATTTGCTGCATTTGTTGTTGTTGCTGCTGTTGCTGAGACGTTTGCTGAGCATCTGCCGGAACCGTTTGCAACAACATCATAACACCCACTACCAGATAGACAATTATTGTTTTCATGATTATCCTCACATTTATAAGCTTACTTAAACATCTAACCCTAAATACATGTTAATCTTTTTGTAGCTACTGATTCCCCAACAAAAGTCTCTTTAATCCGTAATACAATCCCGATATGTTATGAAACAGATTACCCGGCGAAGGCTTGTCAGATCTTCAGCCTCTTGAAGGGCAACCATGAAAACAGGTACTGAACCTCAGATTCATACAGTGTCTCTCTTCTGAACTCACAAAACCCTGGCATGATGATCAATTTCCCCCAATACATCTTCTTCATGGTGCTCATGAAAAACATTCACAATAAAGAGAAATGCAACCATCCCAATAAATGAGAACCAAACCCCATCACCTAACCCCGCCCATATTCCGATGGATCCCATGATCACTGCACCAATTGCACCGAATAGAATATTTCCTTCAATTGACATTCCCTCCCGGCCAACAATCAAACCAATGAACAGGCCCACAAGCAGCCCAATCGAAATAAACCAGTAGATATGTACCCAGGTCATTATTTCCATTATCGTATCCTCTGTTTTAAATTTTTAAAATCTCTCACTGCTCAGAGTTCACGTTCATGATTCTTTACGTAACCTCTGAGAGTAGTTTAAAACGTGATTTATCCGGAGGGTCAGTTCTCAAGGATCCAATCCGTTTCCCTGCACCTTCAACCCGTTCTGGGTTGATGATATGCTTCTGCATCTCAACATCAATCAAGTATGAAGGTTATTTTCGCATTTACCCTGTACACGGTAATTTTACCGGATTCTACGATACCGGTGATGTTTTCCACATACACACTTTTAATATGGTTAACCGTTTTGGATGCCTGGTTAACGGCATTCTCCACGGCCTGCTCCATCGTGTCGCCTTCGGCGATTACTTCGATTACTTTTGCTAATGACATAGTGCCCTCCTTTACGGGGAATGATAAGTTTAAATGTTGGTTAAACGTTGATTTGAGACTCACCAAGACGATCCCAAAGTCTCTGGATGTCTTTTGGCATAGACCCCTTAATATCCTCCATCTCACCCGGTGATATTTTTTCATGCAGTATTCTGAATACAGCTTGAAGTGCGTCAGCCGGCAGCACTTCAACAGATGGTCCCATACGATTACTGATCTGTGTCATAAACTCTTCAGCGTTCATCTTTTCAGGTTTGCCGCTTGGTTTGTACCCTTCCAGGTAGACCCCCCTGATTAAAACCGGAAGCTGTGCGGACAGGTGAAATACTTCCTCTACAGTGGTCCTGTCGCGCAGTGTGTGAAGTACAGCTTTCAAGACATTAAATGACCAGTCAGTTCGCCCTGGTGAGTGCATATAGGCTGCTAAATCTGTCAGCCAGGACTTCGTTTCGTTACAATACTTTTCAAGATTGATTTTTTCACTCATTTCAAACTCACGATTCGTTTCGAGTGTGATTGAACCTTTTCACTATTTCAATTTCAAAAAAGAGTTTAAGCTTTGTTGTATCCCTGCACGACACCAGTCGTAATCAAACATACCCGGAAGCTGTAAGGATTTTGATATGTTTGATAGATTTGGATATTCAACCCTTTAAATAGCCCTACTCGCTCAACTACGGTAAAACATCTTAAAGAAAGCTTACAGGCAAAATTAGTTACTACAGATGACAGATTAGAAAAAGGTGTTGTATTTAGGCTTGAACTGCATAATTAGTCTTTTTGAGTACATGTCTTTTCGCTTTTCAATCCAGGCACGGTTACTCGCCTGCGCGTAACAAAAAGTCCCGACAGGGACGGCCAATTTAGCAGCCCTGCATAAGCGCCGTGGTGTTGCCGGCGCGCAGTGCGGGGGTTGAAAAACGCAGACAACACAGGTATCCCGAGGCGGGTGATACCGCAAAAGCAATGGGTTTAGTCGACAGGGCATTTGATGAATATAAACCGTGGATCCATTAAAGTCTGAATATGGACTGCACACACCTCCCTATGCGAATCGCGTGTCACGCCCCTCAATGGTAGATTTTATCCACTTACTTTTTAACTGATATACCGTCTTTAAACAAAATTTATGTGTAACGAAACAGATGTCAATCCCCGAAATATTGAAGGATGGAACAACCCTTGGCTTTTCAAGAATTACTTACAACTTCTCTCTGGAATATCTTACATAATTGTTGATTTCTGATTTTTACTATTGTGGTAGGTAATTACATCTGCATTTTCAATACAAATGTAGAGAGAGTTAAGAGCACATGTGGATATCGATACTATGGTAATGATATACATTTACCGGGAAAATGACCGCCGGTATACCTCAGATTCCTAAACAGAATACTCTGTGGATTGTGCTCCGGTTCTTTTTTATCGCCATCGGGTTAATCTGTATAACTGCACGATGGCAGCTTGTTCATCACTTATCGAGGCCGTGGTTAGGGGTGTTTCACGATCAAAAGTGAGGCTGAGAACAAACCCTCAAAACTTGATTCCCGGTCATACGGGACGTAAGGAAACCCGCGGCTTCGACCTTTAGAATGACCGAATCTTCTCAAATCACCTCTTTTTATTCACCCACAAGCGGAATCACATCCAAGCTAAAGGGATATAAACAGGTGAGAGTGAAGTTTCGACAGACACCTCAGCGACATGCGCTAATTTTCTCCACTGTTAAGCCGCTCTAAAAACCTCTCCGCCTCTTTCACTGACAGCTCCAGATTTGAGATGTATGCTTGCAAAGCGACTCTCAAACTATCTGAATCCATCGGCTCTCTTGCATCAAGATATTCCTGTTCCAAAAAATAATTTTCCAAATCTTCCATCTTATTTGTTCTGAAACCTGAAACTTCACTATTTCTCAATGCTGCCAGAAGCTCAGCCGGATTTCCATTCAGCTCTTTTAGCTTTTCAGATACTGCATCAATAAAACTGTCAGATACTGACCCCGATTCCTCCAGCACACTCCGGTCAATCGGACGCGGACGCCCCTGCCGATAGAGCTGCAGGTAGCGCTCCAACAGATCTGCTTTTTCCTCTATTTTCTTGATCTCTTTCTCATCCAGTCCCTTAATCACACCGCCTTCATCCAGGTAGCTTTTAAAGGCTCCCCAATACTCTATTCCGGATGAGTGCGCTTTGTAGAGCAGATCCGGATCGTCCATCAGGTACCAGAGGTGCAACTGTTCCGGATCTTCTGAGAGTGGGTTAAAACCGGGAACATTCAGCGTTTTGCCGTATTGCTTGTACGACAGTAACCCCGGTTCGGGGACGTTCTTCACAAATGTAAAAGAGTCCCGTTCCGGTTTGGGCGCTTTGTAACCTGCTTTGGATCTTTCACCGGTCAGCCGGTAGACTTTGTGATCCACAGTTCCGTTGGTTTTCAGGTAGCTCTCCCACTTGGACACCTCATCGCCCTGGGCTGTAAAGTAAAATACCTGACGACCCTCCCGGCTGATCTCAGTCAGCGCCTCGATGATCGCCCGTGCGCGCACGTCATCACTGTTCGCCAGCAGTTCATCTGCCAGAATTGGGAGCCTGACAACCGATTCCTGCATTTCCACAAATGCCAGCCTGACCGCCATCAGGAGCTGTATGCGTGTACCGCTGGAAAGTTCGTCCAGACTGCGTCCAATCTTTTCGACGGTATCATACGCCCGGAAATCCGGGGTCTCTTTCTCATCAATCTCCAGCTCATACCGTCCTTTTGTGATGCGGTTGAAGAGCCGGTTGGCCTCTTTAAATACTTTCGGACGATTTTTCTCCCGCATCTGCTCTTTCAGCTCGTCCACCAAAAGCTGCCCGGTGATGGAGGAGAGATTTTCCTGATAGAGCTCTTTCAATCCTTCAACAGCCTCACCCCGGTCTTTGAGCGCCTTTTCAAGCGAGCTTCCGGACTTCACCGCGTTCACTTTTGCCTCAATCTCAGCGATCTCATCACGGAGTGAGTTTACGAGCTCCGCTTTTTCTGCCAGCATCTGCTGAGTTTCAGCAACCTGGTCCGGCGATAGCTCTTCAATACGGTGATGCTCCTGTTCAAACAGAGAGTGCTCTTCCATTGCACGTTGTGCCTTGCTGAATTCCCGCCTCGCTATATCAAATTCTTTATCCACTCTGTTATATTCATCAAGTTGGTCCAGTAGCTGCCGAAGCTTTTCTTTCTCACCCACCGGCAGCCCAAATTTCCCGTAAATCTCTGAGAGTTCCTCTTGCTTACGGGTGAAAAAATCCTGCTGGGTTTCAATGGTTTTTCTCTGTCTTCCAATCTCCTCTTCATTTTTCAAGCGCTGCTCTTCCTGCTTCTTCAGAGACCTGTACGCTGCAACGGCCTGGGCAGAATCAACAATCTCTTCGGCTGTATATTTTTTGATCAGGTTTGAAATCGTTTCCAGCTCCCGGCGAAACTGTTCTTTCCTTTCGCCCAGCTTCTCCAGAAGGGATACAAGTTCTGAGTGAACCGTTTGCCACTGTTGAACGTATTTTATGAATACGGCCAGCTCTGTATAGCTCACCGGCTCATCAAACGGAAGATCCGGCATTGCTGACAGCCGGTTTTTCAGTACATCCGCCTGTTGTTGCACCTGCTCAGTTCTTCCGGAAAGATCCTTCAGTCGGTCCTTTTTATGATCCAGTCTCTGATGAATTCTCTCCTGCCAAATCACCTCTTTCAGTTCTGAGGTCAGGCCATCCAAACGCTCAGCAACACGCTCGGGATTCCACGCTTCCGGAAGCGTAAGCCCTGTCTTCTCATAATTCTCTGCCAAAAACTCTTCTTTCTGATGATCATCTTTATTTCGAAGCAGCATCAACCCGTACACTGCAATCACTAGAATGATGATCAGGCCGATTAAACCTGCCAGCGGAATCATATACCCTGCAGCGGCAGACCCAACCGCCAGAACCGCAATCGAGATGATCACCCATGATGGAAATTTCTGTCCTTTAGGTACCTCTTTCAGCCACTGGGCCAGCGAGGTAATCCCCTGGTTGATCTGGTCTCTGTCTCCTGTTACCGGCTGACTCTCATTTTCAAGTTCGTCAAACTCCTTCTCAAGAATCCGCTTCTCACCAGCCACGCGATGCGCCTCCTGCAGAAACTGGTCCAGATCCCCGATCTCATCCAGATTCAGGCCCGTCCATTCCTCCGGGGACACATCTTTCCCGATCTGCCGAAGTGCTTCATCCCTGCTTTTTTCCAGCTTCTTGCGCTCTGCCTCCAGATCTGCAATCTCCGTTTCCAGATCACTGATCTTCTTCGTGCGATGCTCAAGATCATTCAGATCCATTTCAGAAACACCCGTCTCCGGAATGTCCAGTCGTTTTAGCTGGTTTCTGCACTCTCCTATGTTTATTTCTGCTGCCCGGATTGATTCCTTAGCGCCGGCAATTTCAGATTCGATCTCTTGCACTCGTTTCAACTCTTCGCCATGCGCTTTTCCGAGTACTTCAGGAAATTGACTTTTTTGACCGCTGAGCTCTTGGTACGCTTTTTCTGCTTTCAGCTTCTGAGCGGCTAAATCATACAATGCTGCTTTCTTAGCAGCCTCCTCCGCTTCCTCACGCTGCCGGTAGAGCGTACTGAGCTTCTGCTCTTCCTCCTTAATTTTCTTCTGGCTCTCCTTACTCTCCCTGACCGCCTTCTCAGCCTCAGAATATGTTTTGTACTGTCCCGTACCGGTAGTACTGATCCGGTCATTATAATTTAATTCTTCTCCCGCACGGTCAGGATCATACCCCCCAACCGATTCCCTGATGATCCGCTCCGCCAGGTCTTCTCCGTCATCTTTGATCAGCTCGTGAAGCGCAAGCATATAGCGGTTTCGTTCTTCAGCTGACGGGATGCCTCTCATCTCATCATCCACTCCTTTTCGCTGCACAACATGCCGGCTTGATTCGATCCGGATCGTCCAGGGTTCAGCCCCGATTTCAGCCTGCCCATCAATATGAATCTGATCGGTATCCTGTTGCCAGATCAGCTTTTGTATAGCCCTCGCCGTGGTACTTTTACCTGCCGCATTGGGCCCGGTAATGATATTTATGTTGGGCGACAGATCGCTAAGTGGCACCATTCCGGATCGAAAACCGGGCATTCTGCCGATGGACAGCTCTTTTATTCTGAGTGATTTCTTATCGATGCTCATCTTCGTTTATCTCCCCTCTTTTTGTGAGATTAGTTCTCCCAGCAGCTTCCGGCTCTCACTCAATAAAAGCTCCCTGGCCGATTCCTCTGTTTCATCCAGCTGCTCTTCAAATCTTGAAAGCGGCTGATACGTTCTCGAGCGGTTTGCGCTGCCGATTTTTTCTTTCATCTTCGCCACCAGGTTTTCCAGCAACGGTGAAGTTTTGCCCCTTTCAAGTTCGAGGATCGCTTTCGCTAATATTCCGGGAGGCGTAGGCTGATTGGTCAGCTCCTCCAGGTTTTCAATGGCTGGCCTGGCACGGTTTTCAACTTTTCTGATATTGACAACCGTTTCAGAACTGATTTCCTGCTCAAACTGATCCGCAAACTGCGCCCACTTTTCCAGAGTTGAAAGCGATGAATGAGATCCGGTCAGCTCAATATCGTACATCAGCCGAGACACTCTTTCGAACTCTCCGGCCCTCTTTTGTGCATCCTCAGAAATCTGCTGCGTAAGCCGGTTTCTGAAAGCCGATTCACTTTGCGTTCCGGTAATATCTACCGCCAACGGTTCATACCGAACCGGAGATAAGCCGATTTGGACAGCTTTTGCATTTCCGCTCTCCAGCGTGAGCATGTAGGGTCCGTGAATACCCGGCTCTTTGGAACTCAGCGCCTGGGGCGAGCCGGGGTAGAAAACCAGCGGATCGTGCTGCCGGATGATATCCGGTTTGTGGATATGACCGATTATCCAGGCATGCGGTGTACCCTTCGGAAAGCCAGAGGGATCAAGTGGTGCATACTGACTCTTTTGATCGTAGAGATCCCCGTGAAGAAGTCCCACGGATGGCAAATTGGGGTTCAGATTCAGTTCCGCTCCATTTAATTGCAGAAGCGGGTCCTCCATGATATGCTGATGAGGAAACGACCAGCCCACCAGCTGTAGCTCTCCGCTATGTGTATCAATAATTTTTGACTCCCACTTGCCCTTCTCTCCAATCAGGTGAACATGGTCATATGCTCGGTTCTTGATGATATCCGGCAGCACATCAAAATCGTGATTACCCGACACCATCACCACGGGAATCCCGGTCTCACCCAGCGTTTCAAACCCCTTTTGAAGCGGGCCAATCGCTTCAAAAAACCGGTTGTCCCGATCAACTATATCCCCAGCCAAAACAACTGCATCCACCTTATCCTCCACTGCAAGCTTGATGATCCGCTCCCATGTAAACTTAACAGAGCTTTCGGGAAGTGATTTGGATACATTTGAGGACTGCTTTCCTAAATGGAGATCTGCGCTGACAAGAAGTTTCATATCCGGTTTCTGATTAGATGAATGATTCTGCACAACCGGTAAGATAATGGTGAGCCGTGACAATATCTGTCACTCTAAAGAAAAAAGACCTGGCAGAGTCCGGAGCGAAGCGAAGGTCCTGCCAGAGTCGTGGTTTAGTGACAAGAAGCTTTATTTTTATGCGCCTCCTCATCCATGTTACTCACAACCTTCAACTCTACCAGGAGCGCCAAATGCAGCGCACTCTGGCAGGTTGAGAAATCACCGACCTGGCAGAGTCCGGAGCGAAGCGAAGGTCCTGCCAGAGTCGTGGTTTAGTGGCAAGAACCATTATTTTAATGTGCCCTCCTCATCAATGTTAGCCAAAACCGTCAACTCTACCAGGAACGCCAAAAACAGCGCACTCTGGCAGGTTGAAGTGAAGGTCCTGCCAGAGTCGCAGCGATCTCATCAGACCTAACTCTTGTCCTTAATCAACCCATAAATCAACTCTACTATAGGTACAGAACAATACGGTAAAGTTTTGCAGGTTGATATTTATAATGCATTGTTACTTATTAGATCATAGATCAGTTTAATTGAAAACTAAGAGAGGGTAAATAATGGAAGAACTAAAAGAGGGGTATTTTTACCATATCTATAACAGAGGAGCCGGAAGGGCTCAAATTTTTTGGACTCATGAGGATTACATAAGATTTCTCAAAAAGTATTGGTTCTACATGCACATTTGTGTCAAAACAATGGCTTTCTGTTTGCTTAAAAACCATTTTCATTTCCTTATTAAAATCCACACCGTCAACGAGCAGCAAAAGAAATTTATTCGCCTAAAGTCTGACTATCCAAAGGGCACTTTTTTTGGAGATCAATATTTTGAAATAAAACCATATAATGCTTCGATGCAATTCAGACACCTTTTTAATAGTCATACACGCTATATCAATATCAGACTAAATCGATCCGGAACCCTTTCTGAAGGTACATTTAAAAGAAAACGAATTGTTGATCCGCACCATCTCAATCACATGATTTGTTATATTCATCGGAATCCCATTCACCACAAAATCAGTCGAAGTTACTCAGATTATCCCTACTCCTCATTTATACCCTATATCAAAGAAAAATCAGCATATATGACACGAAAAATTGCGATTGATAATTTTGGAAGCAAGCAGAACTTTATTGAAGCACATGAGGAGTTCAGGAATAACCTGGGGGAAGACTTTTATTTTGAATAGATAAGCGACCTGGCAGAGTCCGGAGCGAAGCGAAGGTCCTGCCAGAGTCGTGGTTTAGTGACAAGAAGCTTTATTTTTATGCGCCTCCTCATCCATGTTACTCACAACCTTCAACTCTACCAGGAGCGCCAAATGCAGCGCACTCTGGCAGGTTGAGAAATCACCGACCTGGATCCCGCATCGAGCGCGGGATGAAACCATTCCATTCATCTTTCGTAGTTGAATGAAAGTTTAATCCAGTTTTCAGCTATGAATATTCAAAAACATCTTGCATACTTCTTTTATAGCCTGCTTCTCTTCATTTTCGGAATGGTAATGCTGCCGGACACAGGCCTTGCACAACAAAACAGTCTGATAGAACTTTCTTCGGATGTGGATTCTGAAGTGGTCTCACGGTTTACCGAAACCACGTCCATCCGTATCATTACCAGTCGGGATAAATCAGTAAACCTGGTAGTAGCCGCGAGCGGAATCGCAATTCAATTTACGGATGATTTTCTCAACGACCTGGAGCGGGAGATCCGGAAGGAAAAACGGGAAGAAGATAACTCAACTCTTGCAAACCTCATCACCGCCATGATTGGAAGCGGGGTACGTACCTTACTGGATCATACTATTATGATACCCTACTACGAAATTTCCGGTGTTAGCCTGGTCAACGGAAAAATTGTGATTACAGGTTATGACGGTGATGAACTTTTCGAAGAGCTTGAAATAAACGACAAAAAAGTGATGGGAGATTTTTCCCGGCGGGATGCACGGCAGTTTATTGCAGACGCCGAAAAACAGTTGATTTGAGTATTCTATCACACATCACAACTGTAAAATTACTGACAAAATAGTACGGTTAACGGCCGTAACTTTACGATAAAACACCTGATTACCGATACCAAACAATCTCAGCTTCAGATCTTAAGGATATCCGGCAGCTTTTTCATCTAAAGATTTTCTTTCATTGTGGATTTTGTATCCCGGGCAGCCCGGTGAAAAACAAAGACTTCGCTAATCAATACAAGACATCAGGCAGCATTCCAAACCGGCACACCCAGAAAAGACGACAGCTTATTGCTATCCTCAATAAGACGGTTCCGGCTTCCGTGGTCAACCACATTAAACCGATCGCCGCTCTTTAACACTAAATTCAGCTCGTAACTGTAGTAATTTTTCTTATCACCCCTAATGTATTCCGATACAATTTGAAGGGCATGAATGTCATCAAGACGAATCGATCCTTCCACCTTCTGGTCTCCTTTGTAACGATCCGGCTTTTTCCACCCTTTCCAGTAATACCCGGCCATCTTGTCAAAAACAATTGGTTTTCCTAAAGAACGAAACATAAAATAACCTGATCCAAAAAAAATAATCCCGAAAAGAACAGGGAAAAGTAATTCAAAAGAATTTATCGGAACGCCATCCTGTATCTGACCCCAGGAAATACCCACAGCAACGGCAATTCCTACAACCATAAATAGTCCACTAAAAAGTTTGGCACCAAGTGTTGCCTTAAAGCCAACCTGGTTGGCTCCATCTTCATAAAATTTGTGTGTTCGGAAACTCGATCCTCCTCCCTTGATCGGTGTCCATTGAATGGACATGGCAAGCGGGTCATCAAACCGGGACGGATCAAATGCGGCCTGGTTCATTGTATTTGTAACAGTATCTTTGAGGTTTTTTAGCTTATCCAACATAGGTTATTCTGTTTTATATTGTATGTACTTTTTACGAAAAGAAGCCGGTCCCAAAACTGCAAACAACGTAGAAATTATCACTCCCCACTTTAATAAGCGTAATTTTTTATAAATATGATTCATCAAGCGGTTTTTTCCGAAGAAAAGAAGGCAATCATTTGACCCGCAAAGAGCCGTCTGATGGAAGACTTTACAAAGCATATTCACAGTTTTGGGTCCACTCCAGCATGTAAATCATCTGCAGACCGATCTCTTCGACTTGTTCATAGAGAGGCTGTCAATCTCCCAATTCTGAGCTGTAGCGGTGGACTAAATGTTACCATCACCTGACCACCCATTCCTGTACATGAGAAGCAGGTCAACGTCCGCAAGCCGGTAAAACACTGGCTACATTGCACTATAATCTGCCGCAATCGAAACCGGACGACTTTTATCTCCCATCATGAGTTGCGCCGGCACAAGGCTTTTTGCATAGCGAAGCGGATTTTTGTGATGATCCCATGCAAAATGGGTGCAGGTATTCATCCACATCTACTGCAATACTGATGGAGTTATGGGCATCATCCACACTACCTGAAAAGGACGTTGTATCAAAGTCCCATTCGCAACGTCCTGTACCACACTTACCAAGAACAACCTTTCCATCCGGATTGCAGAATGAGATGCAACTGAGTCTGCTTCTGTGTAAACAGTTTATACTTTCTAAAAATAACGGAGTTCACGGACATGCGGAAAAAACCTTCAGCAACCGGTAACAGCCTTATACTATCCTGAGAATTTAACCATCCTGATTCGTCATATGCTCCGTCTCAGGCTAAAAATAAGCCGCATGTAAACAGAAATGGTGTAAGGTTTTCTACCAGTTTTACACTCACAATTTGTTCTTATTTTATTGATGAATATACTGTTTAATATTCTGCCTGATGCCTTCAATCAGGTCCATACGGGCTTCCACACTCGACCAGGTTATATGCGGTGTGAGAAGAAGTTTTCCCTTTTTTTCCACATTCAAAAACGGGTGATCACCGGGAATCGGCTCCTGTTCAAACACATCTGCCGCCGATCCTGCGATCAGGTCCTCATCGATAGCCCGGGCAAGATCATTTTCGTTCACAATGCCACCGCGGCCGGTATTGATCAAAAACGCAGTTCGTTTCATCTGCTTCAGCCTGGTGTAATCAATCAGGTTTTCGGTATTCTCATTCAGCGGCGCATGAATAGAAACTACATCACATGTGGCAAGAAGCTCATCAAGTGACAAACGCGGATACGGCTGGCCGGTATTCTTTCCCGACGTAGAGTAATAAACAACCTCTGCGCCAAATACTTGTGCAATGTCAGCCGCCTTTTGACCGATATTCCCCAGCCCGATGATGCCAAAGCGTTTGCCGGCCAGCTCGTGGAAATCCTGGTCCATGTTGGTAAATATCGGGCTTTTTGAGTAGTCACCACTCTTCACATAGTCATCATAGTATGTAATATTCTGCATTAGCTGGAGCAGCATTGCAAAGGTGCTTTGTGCCACGCTTTGGGTAGCATATCCCGCAACATTCTTTACAGGTATCCCCAGCTCTTTCGCAGCCTCCCTGTCGATATTGTTCATACCGGTCGCTGCCACACAAATCAGTTTCAGGCTGCCGGCCTCTTCCATCAACTCACGAGAAATGACAACTTTATTGGTGATGATGATTTCAGCCTCCCGGATTCGTTCCGCTGTTTGTCCGGGTTGCGTGACCTGGTAAAAAGTGACGTCACCAAGCTCTTTTAGCGACTCAAGATTCGGTACATCACCTACGGTGCTGGCGTCTAAAAAAACTATGTTCATAATTCGTAAATTTTATTCAGACTGTTCAGGTACTAACCACAACTTTGCGTAGGATTGTGAAACGACCATATTCAATTCCTGCACAATCCCAGATTCATTTATGCTGCCAAAACATAACAACAAAAAAGCAGAATTGTATATCCCGTTCATTGTGATTTTCAACACCAGTTGATTTAACACCGGGTTTTGTCTTGCAAGATTTCTGAATCTTTCAATTCATTGAATTTATAATAAATCGAAGTTGTGGAAGATGCAGGGTTCCCCTTATATTTGAGGCTTAGAAAAGAGCCTCGGTGGCGGAATTGGTAGACGCGTTGGACTTAAAATCCAATTGGTATTTAAATGCCAGTGCCGGTTCGAGCCCGGCCCGAGGTACTCTTATAAA
>JAWLEH010000215.1:0-3005 GCA_041686215.1 Balneolaceae bacterium
TACCAACATCTGTTGGAAAGATGAAACCTTATGCTGATTTGTAATCTCTGAATAACTACCTATGCCTGAACCGATTACGCTCATATTTGGAACCCGGCCGGAAGCTATTAAAATTGCACCGGTTATGTTAGAGTTGCGCAGAGAAAACATTCCCCACCGGGTCATCCACACCGGCCAGCACCTGGATCTTGCTGATCCGATTTTAAAACTCTTTGAGATCGTACCGGATCACAGCCTGAAACTGATGCGTCACTCTCAAACCCCGCTCGAGCTTCTGCAGAGATTGCTGGCGGCTCTCCCCGAAATCGTGTCTCCCGGTAATACAAGCCTGGTGCTGGTGCAGGGAGATACGACAACCGCACTGGCCGGTGCTCTGTCCGCACATCATCAGCAGATACCCGTTGCACACCTTGAGGCAGGACTTCGTTCACACGACCGCTCACAGCCGTTTCCGGAAGAGAGTAATCGCACGCTGATCAGTCATCTTGCTGATCTCCATTTTGCCCCCACGGCACTGGCCCGCCAAAACCTGATAGCTGAAAGGATACCCGAAAACTCCATCCATGTAACGGGTAATTCCGTTGTGGATGCACTTCACATGATCCTCAATCTTTCTGATCTCTCCACAGCAGAAGTGCGGGAATCCTACGCAACTGAAAACCAGAAATTGATTCTGGTTACAACACACCGTCGCGAAAACATGGGAGAACCACTAAATCAAATCGTTAGCGCAATCAACACTATTGTATCAGAGTTGGATGATGTGGTTTTCGTTGTACCCATGCACCCCAATCCCCGCGTGCGTCAGGCGATGAAAAAACTGACCCTCTCTCCCCGGATTCGGACAATCGACCCTCTCTCCTACCAAAATTTTATTCCCATGATGGCGGCAGCAGACCTCATCCTTACCGATTCAGGCGGAATACAGGAAGAGGCACCCGCCCTGGGCACACCGGTTTTTGTACTTCGGAATAAAACCGAACGGCCTGAACTTATTGAAAGCGGTGCTGGTCACCTGATTGGTACAGATAAAGATAAGATTGTACACGCAGTGATCGGGCATTTCAAGACAAACCGTAAGCCCCGTCCCCGTGAAATCTTCGGGGACGGACACACAGCAGAGCGGGTCGTACGGCTGTTGAATACGTACCTGGCGAATATGGGTTAAGTTCCTCTACGCTTTAAAAACCTGCCCCTCTCTGGAACCAACCTCTTTCATCGCGTTTCGTGTATCCACAATACAATCCGACCATTTAGCAAGTTCGCGGTAATTGATATTGTCGTGATCGGTGGAGATCACAACCGCATCGAATTCGCTAATCGATTCTTCATTCCAGTCAACGGATGTACGGCCGGCGTAGTGAGCATATTCCCGGGATGGTTTCACTTCAGGAACATACGGATCGTGGTAGGATACCTCGGCACCCATCTCCTCATACAGTTCCATCAGCTTGTAGGTTGGGGATTCCCGGTCGTCATCTACATTCGGTTTGTAGGCAAGACCGATCAGTAATACTTTACTGCCGTTCAGGGATTTCTTATGATAATTCAGTGCTTCGAGTGTTCGCTGCACCACATACCGGGGCATGTTAGTGTTGATTTCACCCGCAAGTTCAATAAACCGGGTAGGCTGTTCCACTTCGCGGGCTTTCCAGGTCAGGTAAAACGGGTCGATGGGAATACAGTGCCCGCCAAGGCCGGGTCCGGGTGTAAACTTCATGAATCCAAACGGCTTGGTTCCGGCTGCATCCAGAACTTCGTGCACGTCAATCCCCATGGCACCGTAAATCACCTTCAGTTCGTTGACCATGGCAATGTTGACGGAGCGAAAAATATTCTCCGTCAGTTTTACAGCTTCTGCTGTTTTGGTGTTGCTGACCGGAACAGTTTGAATAATGGCTGTATCATAAAGTGCACAAGCCAGCATCAGGGCATCACTTCCGTTGCCGCCAACAACTTTCGGGATTTTTGAGGTATTAAAATCGGGATTGCCCGGATCCTCTCGTTCAGGACTGTAGGCTACATAAAAGTCTTCACCGGACTTCAGTCCGCTTTTCTCTTCAAGGATTGGAATAATCAGGTCTTCCGTGGTTCCGGGATAGGTTGTAGACTCCAGGATTACCAGCTGTCCTTCTCGCAGATGTTCACCAACCGTTTCCGTGGTTTTCTCTACGTAGGTCATGTCGGGTTCACGGTGATGATTCAGCGGTGTTGGCACGCACAATAAAAGAGCGTCAGCCTCATTCATCCGGTTAAAATCGGTCGTAGCGTCGCACTTATCACTTTTAGAAAGAGCAGCCATCATCTCCTCGCCAAGGTGTTTGATATATGGAGTTCCCGATTGAATACAATCCACTTTTTTCTGATCCACATCAAACCCAAGTACCGGCATCTCCTTTTTGTGAAACGTCCACATTAAAGGTAGGCCAACATACCCAAGCCCCACAACCCCTATCGTGAATGTTTTATTGTTAATTTTTTCGAGCTGTTCTGATAATCCCATGAGTGTATTTTTTATACTATTCTGATAATTGATGCGCCCGAAAATATACACACCTCATCGCTGATTTGGAAATAGTTGAGGGTAAATTAACAGATTGATTAGTAAGAGGTTTTGCACCCTGAAATGCTTGGTTTTAATTTCAGAAGGCTGTGAGGAAATTGTTTCCCAAAGAAACAATGCACTAATAATTTTGGATTTTTATCATTTCCTGCACTAACAGACTTTCTGACTCACAACCGCAACCTTCAGTGCGATAGCCAGACTGGCTTCATTCGAGCGTTGGCAGGACTTGAAAGAGGTGAACTATGAAACAAATCATATTGCCTTATTAGTTTAACTGTACCGAAATTTGTTATCAAGTTTTCTCCAGCCTCACAAATACTCAATGTTTTAATTACGAAGAAATTCGGTTTGTTTTTGCCGCAATTTGTTTGTTGTAGATGATAAATAATATCATCACAACGCCCCACTGCACAAAAACCGTTGCAACGGAAAATGGACT
>JAWLEH010000216.1:0-3001 GCA_041686215.1 Balneolaceae bacterium
TTGAAACACAACCAGGTCAACGATAATGTACCGCGTACGGGATTTGAACCCGTGTTACCGCCGTGAAAGGGCGGCGTCCTAAACCCCTAGACGAACGCGGCAAAAAAAACAAAATTTCAAATAAGCGAGGCGACAGGCGGATTCGAACCGCCGTACGAGGTTTTGCAGACCTCTGCCTAACCACTCGGCCATGTCGCCTGATCACAAAATATCGTGTGTACGCCCGACAGGAATCGAACCTGTAACCTACTGCTTAGAAGGCAGTTGCTCTATCCAGTTGAGCTACGGGCGCAAAACTGGATTTTTTAATGGTTATTCTTTATTAAATAACCTGTCCGGCCTGCCAAGTTATGTACCAGTATCTAAAATGTTAACAAAATTTCAAAAGTCGGGGAGACAGGATTTGAACCTGCGACCCTTCGCTCCCAAAGCGAATGCGCTACCGGCCTGCGCCACTCCCCGCAGAGAATTATTTTCTCGAACAGAATCCAAAGATAAAAGTTTTAATTTCTGAATGCAATGGTTTTACTCAAAAAATATTTTAGGCCTGGTAGAATTACCCGGTAATTTTATTCAGCTACAAAGTGGGAGGTTTAAATGTCTCTTGTCTTCCTAATAACTCCTTTGTTTCTAATGCTATCAGGGCACTCAGTATCAGTTGGTGTAGCAGGTAATGAGCAGCTATAAAGGATAACTATGATCGCACTTCCTGGTAGATGGATTTACCTTTCAGCAGTTCACTGAGTAAGCCGGCTCCATAGGCTATAAGTTGAATAAAACCTGATAAGGCTGAAAGGTATGCCACTTCGAAACTGTTTTCAGACCGGAAAGAATCGATAAAAAGTATAACTACAAAGATTCCGTAAAATGACATAAGAGTTTGAGCTGCCGGAAAATCAAAAAGGGTGCCTGTAATTCCATATAAAAAGCCTGTTAAAAAGAGTGAAGGGAACAGGTGAATAACTTTCAGTTGACGGGGATGAAATCGCCAAATATTTACTCTTGCCCTGCCAAAAAAGAACAACTGTTTATAAAACTGAGAAAAGGTTGTCCGTCGTTTGTGATACACAAATGCATCATCTATATAATGAATTTGGTACCCACTATTTTGGATACGTATGCTAAACTCAAGATCTTCACCCATACGCGTAATCTTATACCCGCCGGTTTCTTCATAGACTTCTTTAGATACACCCATATTAAAGCTTCTTGGAAAATATGTCCCGATATGCATATGGCTGCCTCTTGTGCCACCGGTGGTGAATACTGAGGTCATGGAATAGTTTATAGCTTTTTGAATTGAAGTAAAGGAAGGATGGGCACGGTCTGGTCCTCCCCAGCAATCAATGGAACCGGTTTGGGCTATTTTTTGATTAACTGCATCGAAATAATCTGAAGGAATGATGCAGTCTGAGTCAAAGACGACATAATAGTCACCTTGTGCCTTTTCAAACCCAGTGTTTCGGGTAAAACCCTGGCCGCTATTCTCTTTTCTGAAGTAGCTTAAATCAAGCCGGTTCTCAAATTCATGAACAACATGCTCGCAGGTAATTGTTGAACCATCTTCAATCACCAGAACTTCGAAACTTTTATAAGAGACCTTTGTTAAACTATCAAGAAGTTCGCGTACTTCTTCTGGCCTGTTATAGACAGGAATGATGACCGAATAACGCATAAGATGATTTTAATCACAAATTTTCGTTCTTTAAGGCGTTTTAATATAAAATAAATATGACCTACTTAATGAAGCATCTTTCAACTCTCTTTCTGATTCTTTTTTTGGTGAATACAGGTGAGGCACAATCACTTTCTGCAGAGTATACGTCTGACCAATCGTCTCTTTCAGTAAATGAATTTCCGTTAGTTGAGGGAATTTTAAATAAATCTTCTGATACCTACCAGTTTGGCCAGAATGATAATGTCGTCACTATTGCAAATCCGCTTAGTTTCACAATATCGGGAGACCGTGAGGTTGCAGGTGCGGTTGTTTTTAGCGGTGAATTGACCAGCACAATTTATTCGTATGACGGGGCCATTATTTCTGAAACAGTTCTGGAGAATGCCGATAGTGGGGATGAAACCCTCTCTCTGACAGTTACTGACACCGGTGAATTTACAGTTCGAGATAATGTTGCAAACTTTTCTTTCTTTGATGCGGCAGGCAACAGGGCATTTACCTACTCAAACAGTTCTCAGGCACAGGATGGTGAGCTGCCTTCCGGAATTGAAACTTCCGATGATGGTTTGTTGAAAGTCGTATACAATCCGGTGATCCGGTATGGTGAGCAGGAGGGTTCCCGGGCGTCAATTATAGTTGGGGATCGCGATGCCGAGGAAGTTTTTGCTTTCCAGGATCGCGTTATTGATTCACTTTGGCTTTCTGCTGACGGTCAATGGATACATGCAATTACTGCAAATGAGTCAGGTGGCAAAAGAGTACATATGTACGACCGGTTCGGCAACACCGTACTTGAGATGGATCCGGATATAAATGTTGGACACTATAGTTTGTCGGATGATGGAGACTATATGGCTTTGATTGAGGGTAGCCGGGTGCAGGTATTTGAACGTTCCACAGGGGAACGGCTGGGCAGTGCCACATCACGTTCGGAGATAGTTAAAGCGGCTTATTTTCCGGACCAAAACCTGGTTTTGGCAATTGGCGGTCAAAGAAGTGAGGGAACAGTCTCCAACCCGGAAATAACAGCCATTGATCTTCAGCAAAGACAGCTTGAACGATTTCAGGTTGATGGATCTTTCAGTTTCATGAATTTCCACGAAATTAAAATCAGTCAAGAATCCGGCGGAACATACAGAGTGGAAGGAATTAACAGGCCAATGCTCATAAAAGCCTCATTCTGAGTAAGAAGAATGGATTCGAATCATCATAGAATCCGATTGTTTAAAAGCTGATTGCCTGTGTTCAAGTCGTTGGTGTCAAACAACGTGTAATAATTTGAGAGCAACAAATCTTAAAGGCACAAAGCGATATCTGCTGTCT
>JAWLEH010000217.1:0-3000 GCA_041686215.1 Balneolaceae bacterium
CAACTCTGCTTTTGTAGACCAGAGAGGGGACAATCACTCAGCTACCATCAGTAGTGTAGGGGATGGAAACTCAGCTTCTATTTCACAAAACTAAACAAGTACTTCTGAGAGTCCCGGCATGTTAACGAACATGCCGGGATTTTTTTAATCAAGAGAAATCAACACGAACTTTAATCCAACTCACAATGAAACGATTAACTACGTTTATACTGATGCTTGTTTTATCAGCAGGTATGGCTTTCGCGCAGAGTAACTCTGCGGATGTTGACCAGGCCGGTGATGATAACAGTGCAGATATCGGGCAGACAGGGGAGATAAACCTGACAAGCCTGATACAAGAAGATGGATCCGATGCGGATATTACGCAGACCGGAGATGAAAATGAGACCTATCTCGAACAAAGTAACCAAGCGGAAGCGACGATCAACCAGTCTGGCAACAGCAACACTGTTCGGGGATTTTTCTGGGATTATGCTGAATCGAGCGGAAGTGTCTTGAATGTAGATCAGCAGGGGAATAGCAATACACTTGAAGCAACGCAGCATGACGGTGGAAACACAATTAATGCCGAACAAAATGGGAATCAGTCTTTAGGTGTGTTGTCGCAGTATGGAAGCGACAATGCGATGGAACTACTCCAGTCGGGCAGCGATTTTCATGTAATGATGCAAGCTGGCGATAATAACTACGCACAGGCACGTGCGTTTGCCGGCTCAAATGTGGGTATACTGCTACAGGCAGGAGAGGACAACCACATCCAGTTAAACCAGTCCGGCGGCTTTACCGCTGCGATGGCACAGAGTGGTGAAAATCACAATGCACGCGTTCGCCAGGCAGGCGGAAACGGAAGTGATGTAGAGATAACACAATCAGGAGAGAACCAATCCGTTGGCGCCGATCAGCAGGGAAATGACAATGTGCTTACCGTAACGCAATCAGGAGCTGACAACAGTGCCGGAACTGACTGGTGGGGCAATCCCGGAATCATCCAGAATGGAGATGAAAACTCCGGAACTCTCACTCAAAGTGGTTCGGGTCATGAAGCCTATCTTTCACAAGTGGGGGATGGCAACATTGGTGTGATGAATGTTACAGGAGAAAATCATACTTCCGTAATTATCCAGGAGGGAGACAACCACAATATCCAGTTTACTATCGAGGGAGAGGAGAACACGGTAGATATCCGTCAGTTCGGAACTTCAGAACACATGGTAGGATTTGATGGTGATGAAGTGAGCACCGTAAAACAGAACGGAAACTTTAACGAGTTTTATTCCGTGCAGACCGGCAATGCAGGCGGTCACCTGATTACCACAGCCGATGGCAGTGACTACCTTCAAAACGGAGATAACAACTATATGAACATTCACCAGTCGGGTGACAGCAACAGCGCGTTTCTGAACCAAAATGGCGATGATAACAGTATGAATGTAACACAGGATGGTGCGAATAACAGTGCCACCATTACCCAGTAATTAAACAATTTGTTGTTTGGGTGAGCCCGGTATCCGGAAAGGGTATCGGGTTTTTTTATGTCATGAATTCGGTAATTTGGTGAATATAATCACTGAAAATACGTATATTTGGTGAATATAATCACCAAATCTCCTGAGATGATAAAAAGAAAACTTAAGAAGTCGATTGAAAATAAGCTCTCCAATGGCAAAGCAATTGTTATTACCGGGGCAAGGCAAACCGGGAAAACAACGTTGGTACATCAGATTTTAGAAGACCAAAAAGATATCATTCATCTGAATTGTGATGAACCTGTTGTTCGTGAGACGCTGACAGATGCCAATCTGCCGGATTTAACACGAGTGATTGGACAAAAGAAAGTCGTTTTTATTGATGAAGCCCAAAGAGTAAAAAACATTGGACTTACCTTAAAACTGATCACAGACAATATTCAAGATACTCAATTGATTGTGACTGGATCATCATCTCTTGATCTGGCAAATGAGATCAATGAACCGTTGACAGGCCGCAAATGGGAATACCAACTATTCCCGATAAGCTGGACAGAATATGTGCAAAACCGGGGGTTTCTGAAGGCTAAATCAGAACTAAATCAGCGGATTTTGTATGGAATGTATCCGGATGTAATCAATCATCCCGGTGATGAATTTGACGTACTCATGCAGTTGAGTGATAGCTATCTGTATAAAGATCTGCTTGCCTTAAAAGGAATCCGAAAACCAGATCTGCTGGAAAAATTACTACAGGCACTGGCATTGCAAATCGGAAACGAGATGTCGTACAACGAACTGTCTAAACTTTTGCAGGTCGATAAAAATACAGTTGCCAGATATATAGATTTGCTTGAAAAAACATTTGTCATTTTCTCTATTCCCTCATTCAGCAAAAACATGAGGAAGGAGATTAGTAAGGGTAAGAAAATCTATTTCTATGATTGTGGTATTCGTAACGCAGTAATTTCGAACTTCAATAACCTGGAATTGCGAACCGATAAAGGCGCCCTTTGGGAAAATTTTTTATTTTCTGAAAGGCTCAAAACCCTCAGGTATTCCGGTAAAAGAGCAAAAATGCATTTTTGGAGAACAACTGATCAGCGTGAAATTGATTACGTAGAAACTGAATCGGGTTCAATTAAGGCATGGGAGATGAAGTGGAATCCGAAAGCAAAATCCAAAACAGTTTCGTCGTTTAAAGAAACGTATGTAACAAGTATTGAAATGTTGACACCCGATACCTTTGATGAATTTCTGAAAATATAAAAAGCAGTAGTAGCGGCTATAATATAATCACACTAACGCCTGCTCCACATCTCCAATAATATCCTCACTATTTTCAAGTCCCACCGCAATCCGGATGAGTCCCGGAGTGATGCCAACGGATTCACGCTCTTCTTCGGTCAGTTTTGAATGAGTGGTAGAGGCAGGATGGGTCACAATCGTTCGGGTATCTCCCAGGTTGGCCGAGCGGGAAAGCATACCGGTTTTGTCAATAAACGCTTTGGCTTTCTCAAACCCGCCTTTTATT
>JAWLEH010000013.1:0-50197 GCA_041686215.1 Balneolaceae bacterium
CTGCACCCAAAAAAACCCCTAAAACTTACAGTTTGAAAGCGACTCAAAGTGATCGGAAACGAGTCGCTTGATCACTTTCACTCCCATTCGTGGGGGCCATTTTGGGGGCCACTTTTTTGCATGAATTCAGAACCCAAAATAAAATGGCTTATCTTAAGAAAAGAGGAAAATATTATTACGCTAAGTGGCACACATCGATAGACGGTAAAAAAATGTCTACCCGAAAAGCATTGGGTACAAGACATAAAGATGTGGCTCAGAAAATGCTCAAAGAACTTAGTGAGTTGGAGCTTCTGGGAAAAATTGATCCATTTGCTCCTGGTTTCGATCCCAAAGAGGCACTTAAAGGAGATCAGCCAGTGGATAAACACTACTGCGCTACTGTTAAGGAGGCACTGGAAAAATTTTACTCTGCCAAACAGCACTTATCACCGGCAACTATAGGAGCATACAAAAGGGCACTGGATCACTTTGTGGATTTGAACGGTCTTGAAAATGCATCACCCAAAAGTATCACTATTCGACATTTTGAAAATGTGATATTCAAAAAAGGAATTACAGCAGCTACCCGCCACTATTATTTCCGACACTTCCGGTCATGGTGGAAGTATTTGAAAAAGAATAATGTAGTTGAGGCTGATATCTTTGATACTCTTAAAGAAGACCTTCCACCGATCCGGGAGAACACTCGCCCAAAAATGATTTCAGAAGATGAACTTAGCCTGCTTTTCAAGACCTTCGACAAGGAGTTGAGAAGAAAAGAAAAGCTGCCGGAATTTGAACCTGCCAAAGTACAGCACTGGTTTAAACCGATTGTGGCTCTATATTTCTATGGAGGTTTAAGAAAGCACGAAGCAGGATACTCACCTGATTTGTCGTATTCAGGATTGAAAGGTGAGAACTTGATTTACGAAGGCGGAAAACTTTCATACATATATCTTCCCCCTACGAAAGGTAGAAAAGAGCGTCAGGTCCCAATCATCAAAGAATTGAGAGTGTATTTAGAACAATACCTTAAGATTCGTGGAAAAGTGAATCCGGCAGATTATGTCTTCATCTACCAGGGAGGAACTTCAAAAAATAAGCCGGTTCGTGGAGACCGTGTGTACCGTGAATTTAAACGCTATGCAAAGGAAGCAGGAATACCTACCACCCGCAGTTTACATGGCATGAGGCATCAAGCCGTTACGACCTGGATCGAGAAGGGATTCCATACGGCTGAAGCAAGCTATATGGCAGGACATTCGAGCCAAAAGGTGACGGAAAAATACACTCACCAGACGTCAAAGAGGTTGAAGGAGAAGATGGATCGATTTGATTTAACTTTATTTGTATCTGCTTTGAATCTTATTAGATAGGGAGAGTGAGATATACGGGAAATAAAAGCGGGCAAGATGGATTTTGATTCTGTTTAGAATTGAAATACCGGAATGATTTATCTCGAAGTAAAGTCCTGGAAGTCAGAATCAGTTCAACCGGTACATTGTACAGCGTACCTGTAAAAATCCCGCAATTCCTGAATGCTGGGAGAAAGGTTAGGTAAACGATTCTCATCTGACGGAAGCAGGCTTAAGGAAAATACGCTTCCGGTTTTTAATTAAACCATCAGGTTCCTGGGTAGCAATGAACTAAAATTTTGTTGAAATGTTCAGCCTGAAAAAGATGTTTAGAAAATGTCGCTAAAATAAAACGACAATATTCATATTTGTTATTAAGCCCCAATGGAGTAGCAAAAACTTCATTAATCCAATTGTAACTCAGCAAATCTGTAAGGAGAGTGCCGATCCCTTTAACATCATTTTCGAATGTGATAACACATTTGAAAATTAACCCCCACCTCAGAAAATATCCCGTTACAGTATTCTTTTTGAACCGAAATTTTACCAGATGAGGCATTATTATGAATATGTTGTCTGTAAATAATGATGAGATGCATTTCCCACCAGCGGAGATAAGTTTAATGGAAGAGATAAGTGCGATAAATAACTTTTTATCAATTTATAGAATGTATAAACCGAACCTGCCTGTTGTAATTTTCACATCTCTGAATTTTGATTATACGTTTAAAATGCCCCCCTTTTTAAGGCGGGAATTATCGTGTGTGCCATGAAAGGGGAAAACATGAAATCTTTTAAGCCGGTAATGTTATTTTCCGCCGCCATTTTATCACTTCCTATCATAGCTATCATTTGGGGATTGGCAATCTACATGGTTACCGGGATGACAGGCAGGCCAATTCATCCTTATTTTCATACTGTCACTTGTTTTCTGTTATTTATACTGATTGCGGGCTGGGCCCTTTATGGAAGTTTGAAAACCAGTGAAACCGTGTATCGACTTTGCAAATTCGGGGCGATTCTATCACTACTGCTGCCGGTTTTCACCGCTATCACTTCCCTGGTTTGGACACTGGGAATAACAGATCGCCCGGCAGGTTTCCTTAGCGGTTATTCTGCTTTGGAAATTCCTGTTTATGCGGCGGGCATCGCAATGATTCTTATCCTCCTGTTTTTAACAGGCAGTTTCCTGGCGGCAAGAAATATAGATGGGATTTCATTTTAACCTGAGTTCGAAAAAAAATAATGGGAAAAACACCTAAAGCAGGTCAGAAAGGGCGGTTGTGTAGTAAATTCATTTTCAATACGGTCATACCACGCCCCGGCGTGGTATCTGCTGCCCAATTTGGGATGGGAGATCCCGCGTCAATCGCGGGATGATGCCCTTCCCGGACTGCTACACGTGTAATTCAGTAATGATAACAATCGAACTCAGGTTTTTAGTACCGGCTTGGCTGTTGAAGCCCGCAAAAGGCACTATTTACGCAAAGGATTCAATAAAGCTTACAGTTTTGGTTTCTCGCTGAGGTACGCAGTGTTTAGCGCTGAGTTTCGCAGAGGGTGGTTTAGTTCTTCTCAGCGCAACTCCGCGGTTCTTCTGTGGTCCTCTGCGTGAACCCCTCAAGGAGCTGAGCCAATCCGAAAATCTGCAATTTGTGCCCTTACTTCACCAACATCATCTGCCGGGTTTGGACATGCGAGTCTGTTTGGATTCTGTAGAAGTATATCCCGCTCGATAATCCTGAAGCATCAAAAGTAGCATCATATTTACCCGGTGCTTTGGCGGCATCTACAAGAGTGGCCACTCGCTGCCCCAGAGCATTGTATACACTCAGCTTAACATGAGTCTGTATAGGAATATCATAACTGATCTGTGTGGTGGGATTGAACGGATTAGGATAATTTTGATGCAGTTCAAACCCTCCCGGTATGTCTTGTTTTCTATCGGTTTCTTCAGAATTTGAAACAGTCATGCTTGTCAGCGGTTTTGAATCATCATATTCACCGTCGAGATTGCTATCCACCGAAAGAGTTACTTCCTTATTGCCAATATCATCCCAGTTGGGGACGGAGAGTTTATATCCTGCCGATTCATCCAGCTCCAGATCTTCAAATAAAAAGTATCCCTCTCCATCCCAGTTGGTTCGTAATTCGAGATTGGCTGAAATAGATTTACCGTGGTTTTTAAATTCCAGCTCAGTATCATTTAAAAGTGTAACGTTTACCGAGTCTTCATCCGATACTGTCAGTTCCCGCAAGCTAAACATACGCTGATCAGCACCGTTCGCATGAGTAACTTCTAAATCAAATGTTTGGTCAGCACCAAATACTGAAAGTGAATTCCCGTATCGCAGTTGATCAACACTACCAACTTCAGGATTGTGATTTATATACCCATAAATAGTATCTCCTGTAAACAGGTTTAATTCGCCTTCGCTGTCAGCCGGGTATTCCAGTTCTATTTCATATTCAAGGTCGGCAAGGAAGTATCCAATCGGGTCGTGAAGGCCGCCAACCAAAGGTACAATGGGAAAAGAACCCGGTATATCATACGTTGTACTGCCGTCTTCGAGAGAAGAAATATGACCCATTGCGTCCGTAATTCGAATATCCATATTTGGACTAAATAATGTGTGCATAAATCCGATATCATCAAGTCCCTCAATCTCAGCTAATGAATTCCCATCTTTTTCCGGTAAATCTTTTAAAAGTGTTGAAGTTGTTTTGTAATTATCAACCGGGTCCGTTAAAAATAATCCAATACTCCCTTCAAATCTGCTATCCTCCATATGCCGATAGTAATCTTCTTCCAGGTCCACTTCTATATATATATCATGTATATCATAATCATCATCTTCAGGATTGGCATCAGCAAAATTACTGTCATGAATAAAAATTTTCCAGATATCCGGATTATCTTCACTCTGTTCAGCTTTGTATGCCACAACTGAATGCCCCCCTGAAATATTACCCTCCGGTATAAGCGTAAGAGAACGATGAGACTCTTCACTTGCTTCGTTATCAAGCATAGCCAATATTTGCGGTAATTTTTGTGAAGGAGGTGCAAAAATTAAATCCGTTTCTAAAAGTTCTTCAAGTGTAATATCATCCCCGGATGCAACCTTATCGAATAAGTTCTGCACTAAATTTTCATTTAATGCATTTATAAAAATTTGAATAAAATGATCCCTTGAAAACTGACGAACCCAAATCATATTAATCATTTTACGTATATCATTATTTACTTCTGCATCATACAGGTTCTGTGTTGAAATACTGGCGCCCAAATTACGTAATGAAGAATTGCCATCATTAAATGCTATCAAACTCGTAACTGAAAACCCATGACAAACACCGGAAAATCCATTACTTGTTAATGATTTCCATAAAACACCTCCTTTGAGTGTGGGTATAATATTTTCAAAGAATGGAGTATAGCCAAAAATTGCTTCGTCTTCGCCAAATGCTCTTATTAAAGAATTAAATGTTGGAAAGTCTGATGATTTCCCCTTCAAAATGCGATCAAGAGGTCCTTCATATACGATATCCTGCCATTTTTCTTCAGGGAACATTACTGCTTTAGAATTTGACATATTCCATCCATGAATCACAGGATCATAAAGCTCATACGAGCCATCCGACTGTAATTTTCTCAGGTGATAATAGGGCTGATCCGGATCAATGATGGAAAGGGGTTTTGATTCATCAAAGACATCTTCATTAACGTCATTGGATATTTTTATGATGATTTCTGTGTCATGAACACCGGGCAGTGCAAAGGAATAAGAAAATTGATCCGCATCAATATTATTTTCGATTAAATTCCATGTATCACCATCATCACTGCTGTAGCTGAATGAAACACGTTCTATTTTACTACCCGTCTCCCATCTGTAACTCACTTCTGTTCCGGACTCATAAATAGAAGAACCTTCAGGTTCATCCGTGAAGGTTAAAAAAGACTGATTCAAACTTGCCACCCCTCCCTTTATCACATTAAAATCTCCGGCCAGCCATTTGTTTTGATGACTATCCACCGCCAGCCACCCAATGCTTTTATAAAACTCATCCTCCTCAGCAATCCTATTCCAGGATTCTCCATCAAATTCTGCAAGAAATCCCGAATGGGTATTATCTTCAGTGCCATTGCTTCCAAACGAAGCCCACAAATAAGTGTCGCTCTCAGAAGAATGAAGCCTGACGAAATTATCGGGCAAACCATTATCGGTAGTGTAAACGGTCCAGTTGTCATCCTCAAGATGAACCAGGCCTCCATTCGTAGGGTTGAATTCGGTGGGAAGGGTGCTTATCCAAAGCTGGTTGTCCGACTGGGCGACAACTGACGATACAAGGTCACTCGGAAGGTCCGAATTTTCAGTCGTATAGTGAGTCCAGTCATCGCCTGTTTTTCGGATTAAACCACTGCTGTCCTGGTGTGTGGTGATCCACAGGTCATTACCGGTTACGGCAAGATGCCTGGCAGGCTGTTGCATTTCAATGCCGAGACTGTCTACGGATTCTGGCATTTCACTATTATTATGGTCAAAAATCTCCCAGTCTCCGGTACTGTTGAAGCGCATTAGCCTGGGTGTACTGTATAAAAACCAGATTCTCCCAACATTATCCTGAATAATATCAACCATTCTCTCCTGGTCATGTGCTGGCTCCGGCATACCGGAATTTTCAGGGGTATATTCAGAATCCTCAATATAAGAATACATGTTTAACCTGAGATTGTACCCATCAGAGTAGTATACACTTCCGTTACTGCTGACAAACATTGGCAGGGATTGCACACCTGTACCATCTTGATATACCAGGTCAAAAACGTCGATCGTTTCCCAGTTTCCATTTTTGGATCTGAACAACAATCCAATATAATCGCCGGAGGTTGTTTGGCCGGCCCCAAGAGCCCAGATATCTCCGTTTTTCGGAGATTCTTCTACCCGTGACATATATAGAGAGGATAAACTATTCTCTAACTCCACCTTCAGAAAATAGGAATGGAAATACCAGCCGGGATTAACCTGTTCATTCATCGAAATGAGGTCTGATTGAGCCGCAGGGTTTGGCAATTGCTGGCTGCTGGCTATCTGGCACGCATAAATATTGATAAGAAATATCACTATCACTGAATACAGAATACGTGTTCCTGCACTTCTGATCTTAATAAAAAAAGTATTCACGGTCTTCTCCATTCTTGTGTGATAAATTTTCATACAGCCCCTTTAGCCACTTAATTTTAGGTTTGAATTCTGGTAAGCTGTATCAATTGAAATTAATCAGGAAATTGACTGTTATTCCTGATTTTCAGAACCTGAACTATTCAGGTTTTTAGTTGAGATACATATATGATTTTAAAACCTTCGCAGCTTCTTTTCCCATTACTTTTTGGGCTTCTTCCTCAGGCCAGTCAACAATTTCAGCAAATTCCTCTCCATCTACGAAAGAATGGCCGGTTCCATTTGGTATTTTACCTTCTACACCGGCGTTGTCTACCATCACTCCAGCCAAATGAGGATTTTCTATACCCTCACTGGTTACTCTTCCGGAGATCAGGCTGACTAATTTCACGATATCTCCATCATAATCCTGTTCCTGTTCAACGAATATAGAAAAGCTGTCACCTTCACCTGAAATTAATCCGCTCTGGGGTGTAAATTCAGGTTCATTAAGATGTCTCATCGTGGTTGTTACTTCATTAATATCAAAATCCTGATTACTCAGTCTGATATACAAATCATAAAAAAAACAGCCGTTATCTATACAAGGGTCATTTGGAATCAGGGTTTCAAACAACACAAAAGGACGCATAACAACAGTAATTTCCCCGGATGCCAATCTTTTCTTAGGTTCACCGGATAAAGCAGCCAACAGATCCGGCGGGTTTGCTCCCCTGTGAATTGGGACATCCAGACTGTCTTCAAACATTGAAATCATTTCTTCATCAACAATTTCCCATATTTCGGGGCTCAATCCATCCACAAGTTCAACTGAATCATCATCATCACTTCCTAATATACCACACGAAGCAGCGACCAAGACAAGCATGGAAATTGAGGCAATGTAAAACGCAGATCTTAAAATTCGAGTTGAAAACATAATAAACCTTAATTATTTAGCCATTTTAGTTATTAAAAACACCATTTTTCACTATAGTATTAGCGTAGTAATTGTTTGGCATCTGTCATTCTTTTTCACTTCTCTCACATACCCTGTTTTTATTCCTGTTCATCAGACTGGACAAGCAGAGGATTTACATGATGGCGGATGTAGTATTTTTTCTCTCTTACGAATCGGGCTCGCAAAGATAATCGCAATCAATCAGTAACCTCCCCTTCCCAACGGGATCAATTCAGGAAAATCCCCCTTTTATTAAGGGTCTCTTACATTAATGATTTATCAATCGAACACAGTTTTATAAGTAATGTCTGGGTTTATTCCCGGAAATTGACTGTTATTCCTGATGTTCAGAAACCTGAACTATTCAGGTTGTCAGTTGATATCCATATATGATTTAAAACCTTCGCAGCTTCATTTCCCATTACTTTTTGGGCTTCTCCCTCAGGCCATTCAATGATTTCAGCAAATCCTTCACCGTCTACGAAAGAATAGCCGGTACCATTTGGTATCATAGATTCTACACCGGCGTTATCTATCATCACCGTTGCCAAATGTGGCTCTTCAATTCCCTCACTTGTTACTTTTCCGGAGAAGAGACTTACACTTTGTAATATATCCCCGTCATAATCCTGCTCTTCTTCCACGAATATCGAAAAGCTGTCACCCTCACCGGAAATTAACCCGCTCGTAGATGTAATTTCAGGCTTACCGATATTCCCCATTGTGGTTGTAACTTCGTGAGTTTCATAATCCAGAGCATCCAGCCTGATATATAAATCAGAATAATTACACCCCTTATCTTCACACTGATCATCAGGCACCAGGGTTTTAAATAACACAAAAGGACGCATAACAACGGTAACTTCTCCGGAGGCCAGTCTTTTCTTAGGTTCACCGGATAAAGCAGCCAACAGATCCGGCGGGTTTGCTCCCCTGTGAATGGGAACATCCAGACCGTCTTCAAATGTTGAAATCAGTTCTTCATCAACCATTTCCCATATCGCGGGGCTCAATCCATCCACCAGTTCAACTGAATCATCATCATCACTTCCTAAAATACCACACGAAGCAGCGACCAAGACAAGCATTGAAATTACGATAATATAAATCGCGTACCTTACCATTCGATTTGAGAACATAACAGAACCAGATTATTTAGATTATAGTTATATAAAAACCATCCTTCAATGGTGTTATTAGCGTGGTAATTTCCTGCCGTGTGTCATTTTTTTTCACTTCTCTCACATGACCTTTTATTTCTGTTAATGTAACCGGATTAGGACGAAGCGGTTCAGCCATGCTTCTGGAACCGATGAATGAATGGTACATCAAAGAATTGTCGCGTGTGCGCCGGGACTCCCCTGCTCTCGAGTATGAAATAATTGTTACCGGGGGGGCGCGGCCGGGGTAATCGTTGAAGCTATTCCGGCTTTTCCACTGGTGGCTGGTCAGCAACTGCGATGCGCCATAAGTATTGGTGATGAGGAACATCAATGGGTGACCTTCGAAGCAGGGCGGGTGGGAGAATCATCGTGGCAGGAAAATGTACTGGAAAGCCGGATGACCGCAACTACGCAGCTGGAGCTTGAGCCCGGCACGTACCGTTTTAAGCTGTGGGGAACAGATCCGTCCGTTAATGTTGATAAAAAATGTTGATAAAATTATGATTGATTTAGAAGGACTGGAGTCGTCCTAAATAGGACCGGCTTCAACAAAAGCAAGCAGCGTTCGGAATTAATGAGCAGTAATTGCTCAAATCTTGTATCAGCTGGCTGTAATTTAGAAGATATCGCCCCAAAGCTTAGTAGTAAGCTGTATTATAATTAAGCTCTATACTGACCGGAGCTCCTTTGGAACAGATGAGTACAAAATCATGAACATTATTATATGATGGGTCAATTTTTTTTTGACCCGGATTTGCGCAGTGGTATTTTTGAGTTTGTTGAGTCAGGAAATGGATTATTACTGGTTCATCCTGCGACCTGGTACAACTGGACCGACTGGCCAGAGTATAACCGGAACCTGGTTGGGGGATGTTCCCGTTGCCACCCGCCATTTGGAGACTTTGAAGTCAGGGTTACAAATCCTGATCATCCGGTGATGGCATCGGTGCCCAAACGGTTTACAATCAAAGAGGAGCTCTACCGGTTTGAAAGAGATGAGGAAGGGTCCGACATTCATATTATGGCTGTGGGAATTGAAGACGAAACCGGCAAAGAATACCCGGTTGCCCGGACGGTGGACTATGGTGATGGTCGGGTGGTAAATATTACTCTCGGTCATGATGGCGATGCCCATCAGCACGACGCCTATATATCAATGCTTCAAAATAGTATTGAGTGGCTGAGCGACAGATAATTTAAACTAAAATTACAGGAAGGTTATAAATGGAAAAGAAAGAAGGTCAGTTTTTCACGAAAGAAAATACCAGGGTTGAATCCCTTGAACGAGGAATTCACCATTGGTTTTCCAGGCCGGATATCACGGAAAGTGAAGACTTGATTGTGGTGAAAGTGGATCTGGAACCGGGTGGCGGGCATCCGTTTCATATTCACCCAACTATGGATGAAGTTATATATATTGTATCCGGTGAAGCTGAACAGTGGATTGAGAAAGAAGCGAAGAACCTGGGGCCGGGCGAAGCAGTTTACATCCCCAAAAAAATGGTGCATGCTACCTTTAACAGCGGAGATGAGCCGCTTTCTTTTTTGGCCATTCTTTCGCCGGCAGCGGATCTTGAAGGGTCGATGGTCTATGTTAATGAGGAAGAACCCTGGAAGAGTTTGAGAAACACGGATAGTTAGGATAACAAATAGCAAGTTTTAAATAACAGTTAAGAATTAATAGTCACTCTTCTTTTGAATAAAACCATCCTGCTTATTGGCTCTTTTGATACGAAAGGTGAAGAATTTGCATTTGTTCGGGATCTGATAGAAGCCCGCGGTGTACATACCTTGCTTCTCGATACCAGTATACTGAATGAACCTATGCTTACCCCGGATATTCCGGCAGGACAGGTTGCACGGGCAGGCGGAAGCAGCCTTTCACAGTTGCGAAAAGTAGCTGATCGCGGTAAAGCTGTAGATGTGATGATTCGCGGGGTGCAGAAACTGGTACCAGAGCTCTACGAAGAAGTGAAGTTTGATGGTGTATTAAGCCTTGGCGGAGGGGCCGGAACCAATATTGCCACAGCTGCAATGAGATCGCTGCCTACAGGTGTGCCAAAGCTGATGGTATCAACGCAAGCATCTTCCGATATTAGCACATTTGTAGGTGTGAAGGATGTCACCATGATGTATTCGGTTGTGGATATTGCCGGGTTGAACTCATTGTCCCGAAAAATTCTGGGGAATGCCGCAGGTGCAATTTGCGGGATGGTGGACCAGCACATTCCGGCTGTTGAGGAAAAACCGGTGGTCGCCGCCACCATGTTTGGAGTCACCACGCCATGCGTAACCGTTGCACGCAGAAAACTTGAAGAAGCGGGGTTTGAAGTGCTGGTTTTTCATGCAACAGGTAGTGGCGGCCGGGCAATGGAATCCCTTATTCGTGATGGATATGTAGATGCGGTGGCAGATCTTACAACAACAGAATGGTGCGACGAAGTTGTGGGTGGCGTATTATCCGCCGGACCGGATCGCCTTGAAGCCGCTGCTGAAACAGGAATACCCCAACTGGTTTCATGTGGAGCCCTGGATATGGTAAATTTCCACGCTATGGATACGGTGCCCAAAAAATTCAAGACAAGAAACCTGTACAAGCATAATCCAACCGTAACCCTGATGCGTACGTCTGCTGATGAATGTGCAAAAATCGGAGAAAGGATTGCTGAGAAGCTAAATAAATCAACGGGGCCCGTCCTGTTGATGCTGCCCCTGAAAGGCGTCAGCAGCCTGGATCAAAAGGGGAAACCGTTTTTTGATCCGAAAGCTAACAAATCTCTGTTCGATTCTCTTCGCAAGCATATCGATTCATCTGTGCGTCTGGTGGAACTGGATCTGCATATCAACGACAAGGCGTTTGCAGAAAAGGCAGGTAAAGAATTAATCGAAATGTTGAAAAATAAAGCGAAACAGGAATAACGGGTGATAAAGCGTCAGTCTCGAAAAATTCAACCATTAATCTGAAAAATAGTACTATGCCATTTATACCATACAACGAATGTTTACAACGACTTAACGAGCAAGTGAAACAAAGCAAGCCGATTATAGGGGCGGGAGCCGGAACTGGAATTTCTGCAAAATTTGCTGAGAAAGGAGGAGTGGACATCATCATTATTTATAACTCCGGACGATACCGCATGGCCGGACGGGGCAGCGCGGCCGGCATCCTGGCCTATGGAGATGCTAACGAAATTGTGGTGGATATGGCCCGCGAAGTGTTGCCGGTAGTGGAGGATACGCCTGTGCTTGCCGGGGTTTGTGGGACCGATCCGTTCAGGCTGATGCCCGTGTTTCTGAAGCAACTGAAGAAGATGGGGTTTGACGGGGTACAGAATTTTCCAACCGTTGGGGTGATCGACGGGAATTTCCGCCAGATTCTGGAAGAGACGGGAATGAGTTTTGATTTAGAAGTGGAGATGATCCGCCAGGCTCACGAGCTGGAGATGCTGACGTGTCCGTATGCCTTTGACGTTGAACAGGCTGAGAAAATGACTCGTGCCGGAGCCGATGTCCTGGTTACTCATATGAATACGACGGTGAAAGGATCGATCGGGGTGAGTGAGGGGGTGGCGCCCACTCTCGATGAGGCGGCAGAACGTATCCAGGCAATGCATGATGCAGCAAAAGCGATACGCGATGATATTATTGTGCTTTGCCATGGCGGGCCCATTGCCGAGCCTGAGGATGCTCAGTATATCTTCGAACATACGGAAGGAGTTGCCGGCTTTTTCGGGGCTTCAAGCGTGGAACGTCTGGCTACCGAACGAGCCATTGAGAAGCAGGCGCGATCATTTAAAGAATTAAGTATTCATCTGTAACCGTTCCCCGGTTTCCCAATCCACTGAGTTACTGAATAATTACAAACATCACATTATGAAATCATTTAAAATAAGTGTCACCTGGACTGGCATCCTCCTCCTTTTCCTTTCAGGGCTGACTTCCACATCTTGTGATTCCACAACTGACCAGCAAATGACACCCGATGAAACGGAATCACGACTACACGTTCTGTTTTTAGGTGATGATCAGGGGCATGAACCAAGCGTACGGCTTCGTGATGTTACCCGAAGTATGTTAGACAGGGGAATTGAGTTGTTTTATACCAGTGATCTGAATGATATAAACCTGGAAAATCTCCGGAAATACGATGCAGTTCTGCACTATGCGAACTATCATGACCCTCATTATCCGGAAACGGATCCTGACATGATGGATGATTTGATTACCTATGTGGAGGAGGGGGGAGCATTTGTTCCCATCCATTCCGCTTCTGGGAATTTCCGGGATTCGGAGAAGTTCATAGCTTTGCTGGGTGGGGCGTTTGAAAGTCATGAAACCGATACCTTCCAAACCCGGATAGCCGAACCTGATCACGAAATCATGCAGGGTTTTGAAGGGTTTGAAAGCTGGGATGAAACCTATGTTCATCAGAAGCATAATGAAGAAAACCGAACAGTTCTGAGTTACAGGGACGATGAACCCTGGACCTGGATCCGAACTCAAGGCGAAGGGCGGGTGTTTTACACGGCCTGGGGACATGATGAGCGAACCTGGCAAAACCAGGGGTTTCACGATCTTCTTGAACGGGGAATTCGGTGGGCGGCCGGGCAAGATGTTCAGGATGAACTTGCAACCCGGACTATGGAGAATCCCTTCACGTACGAAGTTTTAGATGTGCCGTTTCCTCCCCCGCATGAAGAACGGCTTCGCTACGAAGAGGAAGTGGGAACGATGGATCGGGGTGCTAACAATCCGCGTTACTATCAAAAGCAGAATCCTGTGGACCCCGTAGTGGCTATGGACCGCATGATTTTACAGCCTGGATACCGGGTGGAGCTTTTTGCCTCTGAGCCGGATATAGTGAATCCCATTTATATGGACTGGGATGAACGGGGTCGCCTGTGGGTCATTGAATCGATTGAATATCCCTACCCCCGTGAATTCTGGCCCGATGGCGGAGGCAAGGATCGTATTCTGATTCTGGAAGATACCAACGGAGATGGAAAAGCGGATGAGTTTACTGTTTTTGCAGACAGTTTAAATATCCCGACCAGCCTTGCATTTTCTGATGGAGGAGTCATTGTTCATCAAGCGCCTCAAACCCTGTTTTTAAAAGATACAGACGGTGATGATAAAGCCGATGTGAGAGACGTGCTTTTCGAAGGCTGGGACCAGTGGGATACCCATGCCGGGCCAAATAATTTACATTATGGATTAGATAATCAATACTGGGGAGTCCTTGGATATGCCGGGATGGAGGGAGTTATAGGCGGAGAACCGCATGAGTTTCGTATGGGTCTTTACAGATTTTTAAAGGACGGGTCGAAGCTGGAGTTTTTACAGCGTACAAACAATAATACCTGGGGATTAGGTTTTAATGAGCAGGGAAACGCATTTATATCTACGGCAAATGGGAATCCAAGTACACTCCATACATTGCCCCAGCGCTTTTATCGTGATTTGAATGGACTGGAAGATTCTGTGACAGACCGGCTGACCAATACAGCACGTGTGATCACACTGACGAACCTGTTTCGGCAGGTGGACTGGGTTGGAGCCTTTACGTCGGCCGCTGGGCACGCGGTGTATACGGCACGTACCTGGCCGGAGGAGTATTGGAACCACCGGGCATTTGTTACGGAACCAACCGTCCAATTAGTAGCCGAAATGATTTTAGAAGAAAATGGCTCCGGTTATAGCGCTGAATATCCAAGAAACCTGATCGCCAGTGATGATGAATGGTTTAGCCCGGTTCAGGCTGAGGTAGGCCCGGACGGGCAGGTATGGATCGCCGACTGGTATAACTACATTCTTCAGCATAATGCAGAAAGTGATCGCCAGGAGCCAACACCCGGCAATGCGTATGCAAATCCACTCAGGGATCGGCAACATGGGCGGATTTACCGAATTGTTCATGAGGAGAGTGAGGAAGGTGAACCATTAAACCTGGCAAATGCCGGATCAGCAGAGCTTGTTGAAACCCTTTCTCACAGTAATATGGGATGGCGCAAACATGCTCAGCGGTTGTTGGTGGAAAAGGGCGAAACAGATATCGTTTCTGACTTGCTCAGTTTGATCGAAGATGAATCAACCGATGAAACAGGACTCAATGCGGGGGCCATTCATGCCATGTGGACACTGCATGGTCTTGGTCAGCTTGCCGGGAGCAACGACGACGCTCTCGATACCGTAGTAGAAGCTTTGGAGCATTCCTCGGCGGGTGTCCGACTGAATGCAGTTCAGGTACTGCCCCCCACATCCGCATCTGTTACGTCGATTTTAAATGCGGGTCTGTTATCTGATACTAACCTGCAGGTACGTTTAAAAGCAATAACGATGCTCACTGATATGCCTGCATCAGACCGGGCAGGTGACGAGATTTTCCAGATGCTGAGAGAATCAGGCAATTTGGGCGACCGATGGATCAGGGAAGCTGCTGCAATATCTGCTACGACCCACAGCGGCGGGTTTTTAGGGGCAGCAGACCGAGCAGGGTATGATGTAAATGATGTTGCAGTACATGAGGAGGAGCCGGTCGGAAGCCTTGAAAGTATTATAGCATTTATACTATCTGAAAGTCCTGATGAAGGGTCCCGGTCTGATGGTGATGAACAATCAACGAATGAAGCAGTGGACGTAGATGTGGAATTAGAGTTAGGAGTCACCCCCAATGTATTGGAGTTTGACAAAGACGAACTCCGTGCACAAGCGGGTCAGACTGTTCGGGTGACATTTACCAATACAGATAACATGGAGCACAACCTGCTATTTATTCTGCCGGGGACATTAGGCGATATAGGGGAGCTGGCAGACCAGATGATGTCTTCGTCTGATGGACGAACCCGAGGCTATGTTCCTGATACGCCAGACGTGATGGCTTCCACGCCTATACTGGATCCCGGAGAAAGCTATGAACTGGTATTTACCTTGCCCGACGAGCCGGGAGAGTACCAGTTTGTCTGCACAATACCTGGTCACTGGAGGATTATGAATGGGATATTGATTGTGGAATAAATATAGGTTAGCATTCTTTGCTATTTACTTTCATTGAATTTACTAAGAAAAACTTCACAGACTTAATTATGAACTTGAGAAAATTATCAAATCACCTTATTTCTTTACTGATGTTGAGCTTAATAGTAGCATGTTCCGGTAATGATAATCCGGCAGGAGATACGAATAATGAATGGATTTCCATTTGGGATGGAGAATCATTTGATAACTGGAGGGCCAGCGAAAATCCCGAATCGTTTCAAATAGAAGAGGGTAAGATCGTGGTTGATGGCCCGCGAGCACATCTTTTTTATGAAGGCCCGGTGGCTGATGCAGACTTTGTAAATTTTGAATTTCGTGCTGATGTATATACTTATCCTCAGGCAAATTCCGGGATATTTTTCCATACGGAATACCAGGAAGAAGGGTGGCCGGCACATGGGTACGAGGCTCAGGTAAATGCAACCCACAGCGATCCGCGCAAAACGGGCAGCCTGTATGGCGTAAATGATGTGATGAATGATGCTCCTCATGAAGATGAGGAGTGGTTTGATTATTATATCAAAGTGGAGGGGGACCACATACTATTTGAAGTGGATGACGAAATGGTCATGGAATTCACAGAACCGGATGATCGCGAAGGTGATATCAGCCTGAGCAGTGGGACCTTTGCCCTGCAGGCACATGACCCTGACAGCCGGATATATTTTCGGAACATTGAAGTTCGCCCTTTAGATTGATGGGTAGACTTAAACAACAAATTTATTTTCACCTAAAGCCTTTAAAATTCTGCAATCAGGCAAACGGTACGATGTCGTTATAGTTGGGTCAGATGCCGGCGGAGGAATGGCAGCGAATGTCCTTTCCAACGCCGGTTTATCGGTTGCGGTGATGGAGGCAGGGAAAACTGTGGAGAATCCAGTAGATTACAGGCCCCATTCATAAAAAAAATATTACTCTCTAAAGAAATACGGTTTAATATTTGGAGGAAATATTCATGTCTCTTTAGGGCAGATTTGTTCACTCTCCAAAACTAAATTCCCCAATATTATAGGGCTTTAACCCGTCATCCCGCACAAGCAGTGTGCAGAAGGGCAGTAATGTGTGATACAAAGCTCTGTATTAAAACAACCGGGAAACGCGTCTTATTAATAATGCTATAGTTTTTTTAAAAAATAACATGGATAAATTTGTACCGCTTATTCCGAAAATAGTTATTTCTATAAGTTGCATGTTGATTTTAGGTTGTCAGGATGAGCAGATATCTCTTTCCGATTATAACTCCGGGTCAGGGATCGATTGGAACGAATATCAAGGGGGGCCTGAACGCAATCAATATTCGCAATTAGATCAGATAAACCCTGAAAATGTCAGTCAGCTGGAAGTGGCGTGGGAATACAATACGGGCATAGAAGGTGAAATGCAGACCAACCCATTGATCGTAGATGGTGTACTTTATGGGATGACTGCAAATGTACAACCATTTGCACTAAATGCCGCAACAGGTGAGGTGATTTGGGCAAAAACGGGTGAAGACGTCGGTAGTTTAAGTAATAGCAGAGGAGTTGTATATTGGGAAAATAGTGATGAAAAAAGGATTCTACACACGAATGGCGAATGGCTCTATGCAAGAGATGCTCAAACAGGTGAGGTGATTTCTTCTTTTGGGAAGAATGGACGAACCAGTTTAAAGTCTGGCCTTGGAGAGACTTCCGCTGAAAAATATGTTGGTTCCACATCTCCGGGTACGGTTTTCGAAGATATTATTGTAATGCCCATACGGGTCGGCGAAGGTCACGATGCAGCATTAGGTCATATTCAAGCCTTTAATATAATGACTGGGGAGTTGGAGTGGGTTTTTCGCACAATACCTTCCCCGGGGGAATTTGGCTATGACACATGGGCGCCAGAAAATTATAAAAACACAGACGTAGGTGGTGCAAATAATTGGACGGGCATGAGTGTTGACCGTGAGCGGGAAATATTTTACGTGCCAACAGGTTCTGCAGCTAATGATTTTTATGGTGCAAATCGTCCGGGGGAAAACCTGTTTTCCAATACGCTGCTGGCTCTTGACGCTCGAACAGGTGAACGGATATGGCACTATCAAATCGTACAACACGATATCTTAGATCGTGACCCTCCCGCTCCTCCGGTACTCACTACGTTGAAACGTGATGGCGAAGCAGTAGATGTGGTCGTACAGGTTACAAAACAGGGGTATACTTTCATTTTCGACAGAGATACCGGAGAGCCGTACTTTCCAATTGAAGACAGGCCGGTTCCGGATTCGGATATACCCGGTGAAGTAGCCTGGCCTGCGCAGCCTTTCCCTGTAAACCCAGAGCCGTACGCAAGACAAACGCTTACTGAAGATGATATTAATCAACATGCTGAAAATAGGGATGAATTGGTTGAGTTATTCAGAAATAGTCGGTTTGAAGGGCCATTTACCCCTCTGAGTGAGGAGGGAACGATCATTTTCCCAGGTCTTGATGGTGGTGCTGAATGGGGGGGTGCAGCTGTAGATCCTGATGGAATCATGTATGTAAATAGTAACGAAATGGCTTGGCGTATTCGTTTGGAGCCTTCCGCCTCAGAAGAGGACCTTGCGGATGTAAGCATGGGTGAAAGAGTATACACGCTAAACTGTACCGCTTGTCATGGAGGGGATCTGTCAGGAAATCCTGCAAGTGGATTTCCATCGCTTATTGATATAGACAGTCGCCAAAATAAAGAACAGGTGGAATCAGTGATTAGGGAAGGGCAGGGGATGATGCCTGCATTTGACCATATCCCTGATCAGGAAATGGAAGCTCTTATCGCATATTTATATGACGAAGATGTTGACTCCTATGAAGATGGAGAAGTTTCAGCTCCAAAGTTCACATATAACATTTCTGGATATAATAAATTTCTGGACAGTGACGGCTATCCAGCTATCAGTCCACCCTGGGGCACACTAAATGCCATTGATTTAAACACGGGAGAGTTTCTATGGGAAATAACATACGGAGAACATCCGGAACTGATGGAGCAGGGTATTCCGCAAACAGGTTCTGAGAATTATGGGGGACCGGTAGTCACTGCCGGCAAACTTCTGTTCATTGCAGGTACTAAAGACAGAAAATTCCGTGCTTATGATAAAAGAAATGGAGAACTACTGTGGGAAACTCAGCTTCCCTCTGCCGCTTTTGCCACACCAAGTACATATATGGTTGATGGAAAACAATATATAGTGATTGCTGCCGGTGGTACAAAATTGGGTGCTGAAGGTGGGGATAGTTATATCGCATTCTCACTGCCAAAGTAATTGCTGACCCAACAGCATATAAGCTGCATTCTGTACGGATGACGCCATGGATGGCATGCAGTTTGGCAAAACCCAATGTACTTATCGCAATGTATGGTCAGTTTCTTTTTTTTGTACTTTGATCGGAAGTTTATAACATAATCACTCATCCTCAACCTTAAGCCTTAATAGATCACTACTATGTTTGATAAACTTCTCTCCACGCGAATTGATAATTTTATAAGCCCTGATTTTTCAATATTACTTCTTCGTGTTACGGCCGCAGGGCTAATTATGACTCACGGGTTCCCGAAACTTATGCGTATCCTCGACGGCAACCTTGGTTTTGCTGATCCTTTAGGAATCGGGCCGGAGCTGTCTCTTATCCTTGTGATGTTTGCCGAATTTATTTGTGCAATATTTGTATTGATCGGTCTTGGAACCCGTATTGCACTGATCCCGCTGCTCTTTAATATGCTGGTGATTGTTTTTGTAGCTCACTCCGGAGACCCTTTTGGTGATAAAGAGCTCCCGCTATTTTTCTTCGCCGCATTTCTTGTGCTGTTCTTTACGGGGGGTGGAAAATATTCGCTGGATCACAAACTGTTTGGCTCTGGCCGTAATTAGGTATTTGCCCAGTCATTTCGGGGATTCAGATCTCAGGCAAATCTTTCCAGTTAGAGGAGGGGCCTTTAACCTCTCCTTTCCGGAAAACAAGCCTGTATTTAAGCCCGTTTTCTACGGTGCAAGAGAGCTCACCGTTCAGTTGGCGTGTTAAAATCTGAACGAGTGAAAGTCCAAGGTTTTGAGATTTCTCAATGTCAAAATCATCAGAGACACTATCACCGTTATCTGTTACAAGAAGGGTGATTTCTTCATCATTCTCCTGAACTGAAATTGTAACCAGTCCTTTACGCGTACTTGTAAAAGCATGTTTTACGGCATTTGTCGTCAGTTCGTGAATAATAAGGCTGAGAGGAATGGCCTGGTTTACATTGATAGAAAGATCGTCTACAAGAAGTTTGAATTGGATATTTGAATCCCTGCTCACCCAGTTCATTTCAATGGTTTCTGCAAGTTCTTCCACGTAATTTTTCAGGTTCACTTCAGACAGACTGTTATTGTCGTAAAGCTTTTCATGAACAATTGCCATAGACTTAATCCGGGTCTGGCTCTTTTTTACAAACTCTGTTATTTCGGCGTTCTCCTTATCCATACCCTCAAGTTCAAGCAGCCCGGAAATAATGGCAAGATTGTTTTTAACGCGATGATGAATTTCTGCCAGCATCACATTTTTCTCCTTCAGCGATTTTCGGATTTTATTCTCCATCTCCACACGATCCGAAATGTCATTCTGAATAGAAATAAAGCCAATGTGTTCGCCGTGTTCATCAATAATGGGGTTCGTGGAGTAATGTACGGGGATATTTTTACCGTCTTTTGTTTGATTTACCATCTCTCCCTCGGCAGATTCACCGGAAATGAGGGAGTTCCAAAAAGTTTCGTAAAATTCAGAATCCTGCCTACCTGATTTTAAAATACGTGGAGTCTTCCCGATCACCTCATCAATCGTAAAACCGTAATGGGTTTCAAATGCCGGGTTGGCATATTGTATATAGCCATCCTGGTCCGTGATATAAATAGGGCTTGTTGACCGGTCGATTCCAAGACGAAACTTGGTGAGTGTTCGGTTCAGTTCTACCTGTTCGCTAATATCTTCAACCAAACCAATCCCTCCCTCAATAGAGGAATCCTGCTGTTCAATGGGAGCAAACAGTACTCTTGTGGGGGTGACTTTTCCTGAGGTTATGGATTTGTAGTGCCCTTCATAATACCCTTTTTCACCGGATAGTGCTCTTTTTACGGATGAGGATATTTTCTGATCAGGGAGATTGAGCATATTTATTCCCAATAACTTTTCACGGGATGATCCCAATATCTCAATGAACTGGTTATTACAATCCGTAAGAATGCCATCTTTATTGAAATACACGATCCCGATGGGGGCGTGCTCGAAAATCATGCGATACTTTAATTCTGAATTGGAGGACATGAATTCAACTAAACATATGGAATAAGAGTTAGGCCAGAATAATCAGACAAAATGGTATTTCGATTTATGTTATCGACCGCAGTCATTTTTACTAAAATATAGATCTGTCAATATAAAAAAGCGGTTTCAGGTGAAAACATACAAATAGTGTATATAATTGTTGGAGCGATCTGTCTAATGTTGTAGGTTTATGACTGGCATTCAAAATCTGACTGGCAGTCATACTAATGAAAAAGTTAAGCAGAAAAGAACGGGAAAAACTTCGGCGTCGAAATATGATTATCGATGCAGCTGAAGAAATAATCTCGGAATTGGGTTTTGAAAACTCAACAATGGATCAAATTGCAGAACGAGCCGAGGTGGGAAAGGGCACCTTATACCTGCATTTTAAAAGTAAATCGGCTATCTATCTTGCAATATGTGAGCGCGGATCGTCACTGCTTAACAATAAAATAGCCGCCATTCTTACGCAGGACATAACCGGTATAGAAATGGTGCGGGAAATCGGAAAAGAGTATCTCACATTTGTCCAGGAAAATCCCCAGTATTTTTATGCATTTAACTATTATGAAGGCATTATGGCTGATGAGGAAAAGCGTGAGGGTGAAATTGCCATGCAGTGCGAACAAAATGCTAAAAACGGCATAACCTATATTGTGAGAGCATTGCAAATTGGTATGCAGGATGGCTCAATTGATGATTCATACAATCCCAACCAGCTTGGTGTGATGATTTGGGGAGCTGCCCGCGGGCTGATAAACGTTGCCTTTCAGAAACATCAGAAACAACACTACAAAATTCTCGACGAAGTGGATATGAGCCTCGATACACTAATTAACGGGTTTATACAGCTGGTTGGAAATGGAATTTCTAAATAATGACTACCAGTCAAAACCATCCGTAACTTTTTAACAAAGTATTCGTACGAACTCCAGAAATTTCACTAAAAAAATGAATTCTATTCGAAAATGTATGTACAATAAAATACCGTGGTCACCGGGCCGGTATGTGTTTATGTTTGTGGGAGTACTCCTTTTTTGTTTCCCAATCGGTTTGCAGGCGCAGCAGCAGGAGAGTGTGGCAGGCGACGAAGTAACGCTTACAGTAGATGAAGCTATCCAAATTGCACTTGTCAATAACCACATGCTGCGGGCAGGATTGCTGGACCTGGAGACGGCTGAAACACAAATTCGGGAAGCCTGGGGATCTGTCTATCCACAAGTAAACACTTCCGGCGAGTATACGCGGAATCTGAAAACACCCAACCCATTTGCCGGCTCTGATGCAGGCGGCCTTTTTGATACGTTTGGTGCCATAGAATGGCTCGCATTTAATGAAGGAGCCCGAACGGACGGAAACGCGGATACAGATCCGATTCCATTTGATGAGTTTCTCCAGCGTCAGGCGCAGGGATACCAGGAGGCGGGGTTGTCTCCCCCGGGAAGCGGAGGGGATAATCCTTTTGCTGTGGAAAACCAATTCAATTTTGGACTAAGTGTGTCTCAAACTCTTTATAATGGTGCAGCTTTTGCGGCGATTAAGGGAGCTCAGCAGTTGCGTGATGTGAATGAAGATGGTTTCGAGCGCGAAAGGCAGGAAGTAGCCGACAATATTCGCGGTGCTTTCTACAGCGCACTTCTTGCACGGGAGTCTGTTGATGTGCTTCGTTCAAGTGTGGAGCGTTTACAAAAAACCGTGGATGAAGCCACCAAATCCGTTCAGGCAGGAGTTTCATCGAAATATAATCGGGTTAGTGCCGAGGTTGAGCTCGTAAACCTGGAGACTGAACTAATCGATGCAGAGAATAATGCGGAACTGGCAGTAAAAAACCTGGCCCTTCAGCTGGGAATTTCACCCCGTACAACGGTGAACCTGAGGGGTGAGCTGGACCGGGATGAAATTGATCCAGAAGAGCTTATGGATGTGGATAATGCCTATGAAATTGCACTACAGCAACGGCCGGACCTTAAACAGACGGAAGGCTCCATACAGCTGCAGGAGATCGAAAAGGAAATTTCGCAATCACAATACCTGCCTACGGTAAATGCGTTTGCCAATGCAGCATATATCGGGTCAGTTCCTTCAAACCGAACCAGTGTGTCTTCTGTGGAGGGTGAAGATTTCACGTTTTCATCCACCGAGCGCGGATTTTTTGATGATTCCTACTGGGAGCCGTCAGTAGCTGTTGGCGTACGCCTGAACTGGAACCTTTTTGATGGATTCCAGCGCAGGGCTCAGGTACAGAGAAATCAGATTGCAATACGGCAGAGCGAAATCAATCTCGAGTTTCAGAAAAATGCGATCTACCTTGAAATCGAGGAGGCTGTTAATAACCTCGAAACGGCAATGCAGCGAATCCGAAGTCAGGAGAGAAACCTTGAGCAGGCGGAGCTGAACTATGAATACTCTGCCACAAGACTACGGGAAGGTACCGGCACGGCTCTCGAGGAGCGGCAGGCCTCGTCACTTCTTGACCAAAGCCGGCTCAATTACCTTTCCGCCGTACATGATTACCTGATAGCACAGAGCCAGTATCAAACTGCAATTGGCAAACCTATATTAAACGACCAGTAAACCGATGAAACAAATTGAGATGATGCGAACCCATTTTAAAATACTACTTTTGCCATTGTTAGCGGGAATGCTCGTACTATCCTGCGACACCGCAGAGGAGGACGAGGCAACAGAACAAAACACGAGACTTGTAGCAGTTGAAACCATCACACTTGAGCCGGATAATTTTGATGACTACATACGGCTTACAGGATCAGTGGAGGCTTTAGATGATGCCACCGTGGCTTCAGAAACACAGGGACAGGTTCAGTTTATTGCCGAAAGAGGGGCTCAGCTTGACGAGGGGGATGAAATTGCACGCCTGGATAACCGTCTGATTCGATCCCAGTATGAATCTGCACAGACATCCTACCAGCTGGCAAACAACACCTACCAGAGGCTCGAGCCACTGCATGCCGATTCAATTATCAGCACGCAGGATTTTGATAATGCAAGAGCTCAGCGTGATCAGGCCAAAGCGCAGCTCGAACAGGCCGAAAAACAGCTCGAAGACTCTTCAATTAAGGCCCCGTTTACCGGGCGTGTAGAGGAAAGATTAATCAATACCGGCGAGTTTGTGAGTCCGGGTCTGCCTGTAGCAAGGCTTGTAAATGCAGAGCAGATAAGGATTGTAGCTGGCATTCCTGAGCGCTACTCCGGACAGATTACAGAAGGAACGGCCGTACGCATTGAGCTTCGGGATGTGGATAACACCATGGTCGAAAGTGTGATCACCTATGCAGGTCAGGTAATTGACCCTGAAACACGAACATACACCGTGGAAATTGAACTGGATAACACCGACCGGATGCTGAAGCCGGATATGGTTGTAGATCTGCAGGTGAAGCGCCGGCAGATTGATGGTGCATTAATTATTCCACGAACAGCCGTGTTACGAAGCCAGGATGGGGCGAATGCGTTTAAAGCTGTTGAAAATAATGGTGAGAAATACGCTCAGCTCGTTTCCGTGAACACAGGGGAGGCCTCCGGGGCATTGATTGAAGTGGTATCCGGCCTTGAAGAGTCTGATGAAGTCGTGATTTCAGGGATGAGTAACCTGAATGACGGAGACCGTTTAAATATACTCAATACGGAAACCAGTATTGAGAGAGCTGAAAAACTGCAAAACGCTGAACGCCCGTTTGTTTCGTACTAACACAGGGTGCCAAAAACGGCATGATGTTTCTACCGTGTGGCAAAAATTTTAAGAGTTTGAAAAAACCGTTGACGAACGAATGAAACTAACTGAACTAACAATTAAAAACCGCACGGTAATTATCGTGCTTACGGCTATTTTGGTTGTAGCCGGAACGTACAGCTACAGCTCCATTCCAAAAGAGTCGAACCCCTCTATCGAGATCCCGATATTTATTGTGAATACGGTCTATCCGGGAATCTCACCCAGTGATATGGAGTCGCTGATTACCCAGCCGATTGAGCGGGAGCTCCAGGGAATTAACGGCGTAAAGGAGATTGTATCTACCACAACAGAAAGCTTTAGCAGCGTGGTTGTGGAGTTTGAGCTGGATGTGCCCATTAACGTGGCAAGCCAGCGGGTTCGCGAACGAGTTGACCTTGCACGGACAGAACTGCCGCCCGAAGCGGAAGAGCCATCAATTGTGGAAATTGACCTGGATGATCTTCCGGTCCTTACGGTGAATCTTGCAGCTGATTATCCCTTATCGAGGCTTACTGAGGTAGCTGACAGAATGAAAGATGATGTGGAAGCTGCATCAAGTGTTCGTGAAGTGGAGGTAATCGGTGATGTGGAACGCGAGGTGCAGATCAATGTCGATATCGATAAGCTAAATGGTTATGGATTGAGTTTCGGTCAGCTCGTGGGAGCCATTCAGGAGCAGAACCTGACGATTCCCGGAGGAACTGTAGATGTTGATAAAATGAGTTACCTGGTTCGCGTAAGCGGAGAGTTTGAGCGCCCCGAGGAGATCGAAAACCTGGTTGTGGCACGGCCAATGGGAGAGAGACCGCTGTCGCCGGGCCTGGTTTATATGAGAGACGTTGCAGAGATCAATTTCGGTTTTAAAGACCGTGAAAGTTTTGCCCGTCTGCGATCCTATAAAGTGGAAGAGAACGGATCACTTAGTGAGGTGGATGAGGAAGAGATTGCCGATAATGAAGTGATCAGCCTGAATGTGAAAAAGAGGCCGGGCGTAAATATCCTCGAATCCGTTGAAGAGGTGCTGTCGATTGTGGATCAAACCTCTCTGCCGTCAGGAACATCCGTGGTGGTTACGGGCGATCAAAGCGAGGATGTAACCCAACTTGTTTCTGATCTTGAAAACAGCATCATCAGCGGTATGCTTTTTATCGTGCTTGTGCTGGTATTTTTCCTGGGCGTGAGAAACGCTTTACTTGTAGCCACAGCAGTACCTCTTTCCATATTTGTAGGATTTATCGTGCTCTTTTCCATGGGCTATTCAGCAAACTTCATCATCCTGTTCAGCCTCATTATTGCGCTGGGTCTGCTGGTAGATAACTCCGTGGTGGTTGTAGAGAATATTTATCGCTACAGGGAACTTGGATACGAGAGGTTCGAAGCCGCTAAACTGGCAACCGATGAGGTAGGGTATGCTTTGATCGCGGCTACATCCACACTTGTGGCCGCTTTTCTGCCGATGACTTTTTGGCCCGGTATCATTGGTCAGTTTATGGGGTATTTGCCAACCACACTGATTATTGTATTACTTTGCTCGCTGTTTGTAGCACTGGTTATCTATCCAATTCTAACCGCGTATCTTGTGCGGCTTGAGGGTGAAGAGAGTAAACCGAAGTCGGTTTATGTGAAAGGAATTTTGTTAGGGGTAGGTGTATTCCTTGCGGTTGCAGTAGGGGTTGCAAACGTCGTAACGCTTGCGGTTACGCTTCTTGTCGCGGCATTTTTCTATCTCTCCTACGTCTACCTGGTAAAACCTTCGGCACGCGTTTTTAATGAAAGGTGGTTTCCGAAAATACTTCAATATTATAAGTACCTGCTCCGCAAACTTCTGAAACGGGACTATTCCGGAAAGTATGCGCTTCTCAGAAATACATTAGCTCTTGGAGCTCTCACCATTGGAGCGATTCTCGGAATTTTGGGCGGAATTATTGCACTCTTTTCGCCGGCATCAACCGCCCTGTTTATCCTTGCAGGAATCGTTGGGGGACTGGGAATACTGATGATACTCATACATCTGTTTGAAGCCATGATTGTTGGCGGCAAAGGATCTGTTTATGGAGGATTAATCCTTGCAATAATCATTGCTGTAATTCTTGCAACGGCTTCACTTGGCACAACCGTTACCGCAGCTGAATGGGGAATTATGATGAGCCTTCCATTCTTAATTATTCTGTTTGGTGTTATCGGATTGTTCAGGTCGTCGGACAAACCTCTGTTGTTGACCGACAATCGCGCTTTGCTGCTAAACAGTACGATGGGAATTCTTTTTTCAATATTTGGACTCTTTGCCCTGGCACCGACCGGGGTAGAATTTTTCCCTGAGACAGATCCCAGCCAGATTCTTGTGGAACTGGAGGGCCCCATCGGTATGAATATTGATGCCAGTGATGTGATTGCCGAAGATGTACAAGAACGTATCTATAAACTGATCGATGAAGACTCGGCAGTGAAAGGCAATATCGAAAATATTCAAACCAATGTGGGTGTTTCCGGGGATCCTTTTTTCGGCGGGGGAGCACAAAGCGCCGAACGCTCGCGATTAACGATTAATCTTGTTGATTATGGTGATCGTGCAGAGCCATCCAGCCAGACTCTCTCTAAAGTAAGGGGAGTGGTGAGCGATATTCCAGATATCATCGTGAACGTAACAGGCGAACAGGTAGGTCCGCCAACCGGTCCTCCGGTAAATATTGAGATTTCCGGACCGGATTTCGACGAAATAACCCGAATTACCGAAGAGGTTACCGAACGCCTGATTGATGCTTCAGCAACAAATGAAGTCGCGGGCCTTGTAGATGTTCGAAACAATGTTAGCGGCGGATTCCCGGAGTACAATATTCGGGTAGACTATGAAAAAGCAGGACGGTTTGGACTGAATATGTCGGATATCGCTCAAACGATTCGTATTGCCAATAATGGTCTGGAAACCAGTGAGTGGAGAGATGGTGAGGATGAATATGATATTGTTGTTCGCCTCCGGCCCGAAGATCGTAAAGATCTTGAAAGTCTAAGAAGCCTCACGATCCGGACGGCGGCAGGTGGCAGTGTTCCGCTGGTATCTATTGCTGATTTTGAAGAAGGTGTGGGCCTCGGTTCTATCACCCGGCTGGACCTTGAGAGGACCGCAACCGTAGAGGGACAAGCTGCGCCGGGATTCAACGGGCCCGAAGTTCTTACTGAAGTACAAACACTGATGCAAGAATACAGGGAGGGGCTACCGGAAGGCTATACCATGGAGTATACCGGTGGAAATGAGGACCAGGAAGAGGCTTTTGGATTTCTTACGACTGCTTTGATGGTGGCTTCCGCACTGATATTTCTGGTGATGCTTGCTAAATTTAACAATATTGTGTCACCTCTGATTATCATTACAGCGGTGGGACTCAGCCTGATCGGTGTACTCCTCGGGCTGGTTTTAACACGGACGGCTTTTGGACTGATGACATTTATTGGTGTGATATCTCTTGCCGGTATCGTTTGTGTGAATAACATTGTGCTGATGGACTATGTGAAACAGCTGACAGACAAAGGCATTAACAAAATGAGCGCAATTATTGAGGCAGGCACGATCCGTTTTAGGCCTGTTCTGCTTACTGCACTAACCACTATACTTGGCCTTGTGCCGCTGACCTTCGGTATTAATGTAGACTTTGTGGGCCTGTTCACTGAATTTGCGCCGAATTTTCAGTTTGGTTCAGAGAGTACTGCTTTCTGGGGACCAATGGGAATCGCAATTATAAGCGGGCTAACCTTTGCCACATTCCTGACGCTCGTTGTTGTGCCGGTTCTCTACTCGGCATTCGATTCGGTAGCAGGCAGGCTTAAAAAACTTGGATAAGCTGCGGATAACCGTGGCTTCTGCCCGGCTATTTTACTAATTTGGCTGGATATGAACAGGTCACTGTAGTTGCGGTAAAGTCTCAAAATGGCTTTATTTCATGCTTCAGGAAACAACGATTTTTAATCAATAAATTTATAAACGGTTTGATCCAACGAATTCAAACGGTCTTTCTAATCCTTGCAGCACTCGTGAATCTGGGCTTGTTTTTTACCCCTATCTATAGCCATGCAGTTAATGATCCCCAGGGATGGATTGGAACAACCTTTGCGGTTGCACTTACGTTAACCATGATTTTGAGTCTTGTGGCAGTATTTCTCTATAGCAACCGAATAAACCAGCTCAAGTGGGTGAAAATGGCTACATATATAGAAATTGTTGCTCTTGGGATTGCAGTGGCAATACTATTTACCCTCGGGGGATTCGGCCGTTTCCTGTGGGAAGAAGCAGCCAGCATCGGGTTACTCATTTTTGGTCTTGCATTTCTGTGGCTGGCCGGGCGAAACATTAAGAAAGACCAGGAGCTTGTTGACTCCATGGACAGGATCCGCTAAGGCCCGTGTTTGATGAACGGGAGGCTTCGCCGGGTAAAATATTGGCCATCTTATTTGCCGGGCTGATCACTTTTGGCCTGGCTCCTATACTGGTTCGGTTTACCACAGATACAGAACCGCTGGCACTTGCTGCTCTTCGTACCGGATTTGCTGTTCTGTGCCTGTTTCCATTCTGGTTTCCTCAGCGAAAAACAATTCCAGAACTAAAGAAATTGGGCATCAGCCGCTTGCTCCTCGCGATAACAGGAATGTGCCTTGGTCTTCACTTTTCATTCTGGATTGCCTCCCTGCACTACACCTCCGTTGCTTCAGCCTCGGTCCTGGTGACCATGCATCCTGTTATGCTCATTGTTGCCGAAAGCCTGATCTTCAAAAAAAGATTCAGAGGAATTGTATGGTTTGGTGTGATCCTCGCATTTACAGGCTCGGCATTACTTGGAATGGCTGATGATGCAGGACTGGATGCTTTTCCGAACGCCCTGCTTGGGAATACACTGGCATTTACAGCCGCAGTTATCTTTGTGATTTATTTTATGCTTGGACGGAAAATCAGGCAGTATACTGATTGGATCGACTACGTTTTCTATGTGTATTTGTATGCAACGATAACCTGTGCAGTACTTATGATCTTCTGGACAGGTGGAATTCCGCAAATAACCGGTACAGCACTTTTGGTTGGATTGGGCCTGGCTGTTGGGCCAACTATTTTGGGACACGGATCCATGAATTATGCTGTAAAGTTTGTGTCACCCACACTACTTTCCACACTATTGCTCTCCGAAGGAGTTATTGCCGCAATCGCAGCTTACCTTATTTTTAGTGAATTGCCGTCCGTATTTTCACTTGGGGCGATGGGTGTTATTTTAGTGGGTGTTTCCATGACATGGTATAGAAAAGTGGCCCGAAAGCCTGAAAACAAGGTGGAAACATAAATTAAACAGTGAAAGAAATATGGAAGCGGTTCTGTTAGATTGCTCTATAACATTGGGAGATTCGGCGAATTTGTCGGATCTTGCGTATGGTATAAATGAGAAAACGATTTAGCAATTATCCACGTTACAATACATAGCAGATAGTATTAATAGCTTTAGAGGTTAGATTACGTATTGTTCGGGGCTTTCAATAGTAACGAATCCATTGTACATGGAACATGGCTACAACACAAACACGCTGAGAAGTAGAATCAGAGGGAGCTTATCAGCACTCATCATATTGTCGTTCATGAGTTGTTCTGAGGTAGAACAACCCGAAGAACCGACCACCCAATCGACGGAATCTGTATCTGAAGTATCGCAGCCTGTTAGCAGAGATCTGTCCGACATACAGGAACGCGGCACATTCCGGATGATTACCTACTACAGTTCGAACACATATTTCCTGAACCAGGGAATAGAAGTCGGGTTTGAATATGAGCTGATACGCGAGTTTACGCGCGAAAACGATCTTGCACTTGAGGTTGTGATTGTTGGTGCTGATGAAAATCCCTTCGAGCTGTTGAACAGTGGTGAAGGAGATGTTATTGCGGCTAACTATACAATTACACCAGAGCGTAAAGAGATGGTCAATTTTACGCGGCCGTATAACCTGGTTAACCAGATGCTTGTTTTTTCAACAGATGTTTCACCGGTTCCTACGGACCTTGAAGAACTTGCTGAGAGGGATATCCCGATTTCAGTTCGCCGAAACAGTTCGTACTATTCCACTCTTGAATCGCTTAAAGAGGAAGGTTACGATCTGAATATTCAGCTGCTGCCTGATGAGCTGGATACGGAAGCAACATTGGTGGAAGTAGCACAGGGGAACCTCGAAGCTACGGTTGCGGACGATAATATGTTTGATGCCACAAATCGCTACATGGACGGGTTATTCCCAGGACCCACCATTTCAGAAAAAGACACTATTGCGTGGGCAATACGGAATAACGCACCGGATCTCGAAAATAAAATGAACCAGTTTCTTTACAAACATTTTCGGTTTACGGAAGACAGGGAAAGACCCCGGCGATCTACATTTCTGAATATCCTCCGTCAGCGATACTTCCAGGAAGGACCTCAAATTGCACAGTATTACAACCCGGATTGGCAGTTTCAGTCGATGGGTATTATTTCCCCTTACGACGATGTTATCAAATCTGCATCGGATTCACTGGATGTTGACTGGTTAATGATTACTGCGATGATTGCGCAGGAATCAGAATTTAACCCCAACAGTAAAAGCTGGGCCGGTGCCGTAGGTTTGATGCAGGTAATTCCCAGGTTTGTGGAAGTGGAGTATGAGAAGCTTTACGATCCTGTTATAAACATAAAAGAAGGTATTCGGATATTTAAAGAACATCTCAATCACTACGCCTATCTCGATTCAACCAACCAGATGGCGTTTGCTCTTGCTGCGTACAATGCCGGAATGGGCCACGTGGCGGACGCCCGTCGGCTGGCCATAGATCGAAACAAGAATCCCAATGAGTGGGAAAATGTGGCAGATGCACTGCTTAAATTAATGCAGCGACGGTATTATCAGCAGGCAAGGCACGGTTTTGCGCGCGGAATTGAAACGGTGCAATATGTGGATGAAATCATGAATCGTTACAGAACTTATGAGGCGATTCTGGCACTTTCCGAACGGCAGCAGGCACGAGGGCTGTCGGGCATTATCGATAATCGTAATATCAGCATGCCTTAAATATCAGCAGCGTAATATCGTCAAATTGATGCCCGTCTGAGAAACGGTTTACGGCATCTATAATAGAGTCACGAATATCCGACGCGCTTTCATCCCGGTGTTTTAGAATAACCTGTTTTAGTCGTTCCATACCAAACTCTTCTTCCTCCTCTCCGGATTGAGCCTCGTTCACTCCGTCGGTAAAACATACTACAACATCCCCCTGTTTCAACTCTACTTCTTCTGATTCATAGGGTGCGAATGTCTGCATTGCACCTAACAGCAGTCCTCCCTCCGAAAGTTCTGTGAACTCCAATGAGCCTCTCCTGAGCAGAAGCGGGGGGTTATGCCCTGCATTCACATATTTAAATGTACGGGTATCAACAAAATATTTTCCCCAGAAGAATGTGATGAATTTATCACTGGGTGTATTCTGAAAAATCAGGTCGTTGATTCGTTCTGTAGCTACAGGAAGGGTAATTTCGAAAGGCAGCAAAATATGCAACATCGACTGAAGATTGGCCATAAGCAGGGCAGCCGGAAATCCTTTACCCGTTACGTCTGCAATAGCAAAAATGTGGTTACCGTCCGGTGTTTCTGCCACATCAAAATAATCACCGCCAACCTGGTATGAGCTCACGGTAAGAGCCGTTAAGTCAAGGCCGCGAACATCCGGAATGGGGTCGGGGAGCAACCGGTTCTGGATAGATTTAGCCAGTAAAAGTTCTTCTTCCATCCGCTCTTTTTCAATACGTTCTTCAAGCAAAAAGGTGCGCTGTATGGAGTTTACGGCCAGGTTCGCCAAAGACTTCAGGAAGTTGTAGTCGGAATCGGAAAATGATTTTCCGTTTGCACGCCGACCTACACCAATAACCGCAATTTTTCGCCCTTGCACGGAAATGCCAACCAACGAAGTTATGTCACTTTCGGTAAGTTCAGGAACGCTATCGAGGATATCCCGGCTGACAGGTGTGATGTCTTCAGTGAGATCGAATAGTTTTTGAAGAGCGTTTTGCGGCGGTATCTGAAAATTGCTGGAGGTTAACAGTTCTGTACGATCACTGCTTTTGTAAACCAGGAAAAAAGAACGAATCAGAAGCTGGCCCATCAGGGCAAACTTGAATATTCTTGATATTTTTTCCCGGCTTGATAAAAGGTTGAACTCTTTAGAGAGATCAAACAGGGTGTGAAGTTCATGTATTCGTTGATCAAGCGCCCTGTTGGCTTGCTTAAGCTGATCGAACATCTTACTGTTGGCAATGGCAGTAGAGGAAATAATGCAGAGGCTCTCCAGGAATTCAAGCTCTTCGTCTGTGAACTCCTCTTTGGTCAATTTCCCGGAAATCGCAAGAAAACCGAGATGGTGGGAGCTTGTTCGTAAATTAAATATCACTCCACCCGGCAGGTGTTTCAAAAGGTCATTTGCACGATCACCCAGTTTATCCAGCTTTAAGTAAGGTTTGCCGAGGTGGTTTTTTGTGAGTGATAACTTCAAAGATTGTTTATCAGTAAGGGATCCGGTTCCGCGTGCTGCTTTTACGGAATAGGTATCAGAATCATCGTTATACAAAAGAATAGTTGCCCGTGATACAAGCAGTTTCCCCATCGCTATGCGCACAAGGTTTTCTAAGACAAACTGTACATCTTTTGCCTCAATGAGTACCCGGCTTGTTTCAAGTACCGTTTTGAGATCTAACCTGGAGTGCCTTTGAGATGTGTTAGGTGAAGCCACGTTTTAGGTCCGGTATTTACACATTTTCATTTTGTTGGACTGATTTTGTCGTCCATAGGTAACGTCATCCATCAGGGAGTGAATAAGGTAAACTCCCATGCCGCCTCGTTTTCTCTGTTTAATTTTTTCCTGAATATTAGGCTCAGGAAAATCGTTAAAGTCAAATGAAGAACCGGTATCCTGTAATTCAATACAAATTCGTTCATTATTAAAATCTATGGTGATTTCTATAGAATGATTGTCGTCACCCTTGTAGGCATGCTTAATAATATTGGTGATTGCCTCGTCAACAGCCAGGCGAATATCCGCTATCTGCCTGCCTGAAAAACCATGAGTTTCGGCATGACCGGCCACAAAATCTCTGATGTCAGAAAGATTTTTTGTGGATGCGGAAATCGTTTTACGATATGTACTGTTTGTACCCAAAGATTGGCTGCTATGTGTTAGAAAATTTCTTTATAGCTTCTGATTCATCATCCAGAATATCGTAAAGTGCCGGAAAGCCAAGCAAGTCAAAAACATTGTACACCTTTTTGTTCATATTTGTGAGCTTGATATCTCCTCCTTCATTCCGCACATCTTCGATATAGGCCATAAAAACTCCAAGCCCTGCGCTGGCGATATATTCCAGACGGTTAAAATTAACGACGATCTTCAGTCTTTCACGGGCAATCAGGTCTTGCAGTTCCGTTTCCAGCTCTGAGGCAGTGTGGGCATCCAGCTCACCGTGCAGATCAAGGATTGTACACCCCGACGCACTTCGCTGATTTATAGAAAAAGTATTCATGCAGTTTAACTTTTGTTTTTCATGGATGCTCAAATATAGAACTATCGCAGTAACGGGCAAAGTTCAGTACGAAGAAAAGGATTTTGATGTTGCAGATGGGACAAAAAAAGAAGGCATCACACGTATCCGGTGTGATGCCCTGACTATTCATCAAGAGAGACGCTACTTGAGCGCACTTAAATTATAGCAAAAAAGTTTATTAATAGATAGTACAAATATCGTAAAAGACCATGAAGGAATAATTTAGGCGTATAAAACTACGTGTTTTCCCTTACGCTTTAGTCGTTCATGGCTTCTTGCTGTACGGGTCCGTCAGCCCGGCTAACCCATGACCGGGTATCGTGTTCTTCCTCAAGTTTGGAGCTTAGCCGTTCAGCCATTTCACGGGTATCAAACTGCCCGATTCGTACCCTGTACCATACATCACCGGTATCTTCATCGCCATACGTCACTACAAACGACTGGTCGTAGCCGCGTTCTTTCCACTCTTCTGCCTGTTGCTGTGCTTTAACTTCAGAGCGCCACGCCTCAATCTGTACCACAAAGTCGCCATCTTCATCATACTCAATTTGATTGGCTTGTTCTCTGCGTTCTTCTTCTTCTGCCTCAATACTGTCAGCTTCGGCACGGGCAATACTGTCCTGGCGCATCTGCTCTATTTCTGCTTCGTATGCCTGCTCAAGTGAGTCCTGAACAGCTTGTTGGTCGGGTTCAACTTCCGCATCCTCCTGTCCGCAGGCCTGAAGCATGAGTAGTGACAGAGTAAGTGTAAAAATATAGATAATCGCTGTTTTCATAGCGGAAGATTATGTTAGTCGTATTAATATAAATATGTAACAATTTTAAAAATACAACATAAATTAGATCTCTGAAACGTCATTATTTTTTTGAGAAGCATCAAGTCAAAACGCCACTATATTAATTTGTATGGGTAAGATTAAACGTTGCACAATGAAAGATGGTAAAAATCTACAAACTCCATTCGTATATCGCGGGCTGTAAAAAAGGATGTCTGATTTGTACACCGCTTAAATAATCCAGGAACCTGAGTTCGATTTTTAAATTCGTCAAATACTACCAAAAGCAGTCGAAAAAGGGAGTTAGTTACGTACATTCATCAACAACTATGTCATGAGGCTGTCCAAAAAGTAAGTCAATAAACAAACCAGCTTAAATAATTTATACATTTAATCCCTCACTGTTAAATAGAGAGGAGTATAGGGTGGGTGTAGAGTGTAAACCTAAATTATTTAAGCGATATACAACACTGATACCCTTTTTGAACAGACTCATCCCCTGGCCTTGATAAGGATGGTAGATCAGGCATCTGCCACAGAGATCCCCTCGGGAGAGTACAAGATGACGCCCTATTTGGACTACTTTTACCATCATTTTTAAAAGTAAATCAAAATGAGAAAACCAATGCCTACAAGGCTTAACATAGCCGATAAAGCTTGTTATGTTAAAAAAGGCATTGCCAAATGATACCCGCACCATAAAGCCTGATTACAGTTTGGGTTAAAAAGGTTTTGGGAAAGGAAACAGAACTTAAGCGAAGGAGAATGAGCGGAACGGAATTATTCGTTCAAAGTTTATGCTGAGGGAAAAAATCCGTATTTTAAATAGACTGAATATAAATTGGGTGTGTCGCCCAGGATTTGCTCAACAGCCAGGTGTAATGTTATTAGTAGTTAGCCAGATTGAAAAATCGTTTGAGAAAAATAATCCTGTCGTAAATCAGGTTTCATTCCATGTCGGAAAGGATGAAATATTTGCGCTGCTTGGCCCAAGTGGCTGTGGTAAAACAACTACCTTGCGTTTGATTTCAGGTTTTGAAAAGCCTGATTCGGGTTCCGTGATGTTAAACGGAGAACTATTGTCTTCTCCCGATCAGTTTGTTGCCCCCCAAAAAAGAGGGATTGGTTTTGTCTTCCAGGATTATGCGCTTTTCCCCCATATGACCGCACTGGAAAATGTGGCCTTTGGCCTCACGAATCTTCCGAAACACAAGAGAAATGTATTTGCAGAAGAGGTGCTCTGCCGAACAGGAATGGGCAAATTTAAAGACCGCAGCCCGGCTGAACTATCCGGAGGCCAGCAACAGCGGGTGGCACTCGCCCGGGCCATTGCTCCTGAACCGGAACTGATATTGCTGGACGAACCTTTTTCAAATCTTGATGCGATGCTGCGGACGGTCACCCGAAAAGAGGTGCGTTCGATTATTAAGAAAGCGAGAATGAGTGCCATTCTGGTAACTCACGATCAGGAAGAGGCGCTCTCCTTCGCTGATCGTGTAGGAGTGATGAACGATGGCCGGATTGAACAGATTGGCACTCCAGAAGAGGTGTATTACAAACCGAAAACAAGGTTTGTGGCCCAGTTTCTTGGCAAGACCAACTTGTTTGAAGCCGATGTTGAAGATTCCGATGAGGTGAATACGAACCTTGGTGTACTCCGGCTCAACTGCCGGGCCAGGGGGCATATTACCTGCTCCATCCGCCCGGAACATTTAACGATTGAAAAGCCGAATGGCGAAACGGATCCGTCACGGCTTGGTATTATTGCAGCAAGAGAGTTTAAAGGACATGATATCACCTATCATGTAGAATTTGGAAGCGACCGATACATTGTTCATACCGATAACCGTGTGTTATTTGAACCCAGCGATGAAGTAGTTGTGAGACCGTTGGAACCCGCCGTAGTTCTTGAGAACGAAGACTGACCGACCCTAAAAATTCCATCACAGTTTTTGCTGAAGGTGCGCGGGGAATGACTACACTTGGGTGTCTTCGCTTGTGAATAAAAAACTTGAGTTTTCTCAAAATCCTTCATTCACTGCACGTCCGCAATTTCCGGTTTTCTACCAAAGAACAAACACCCATCCTAATCCGAAAAGAATGAAACGGAAAGCTTTTCCTTTCGTAGTAGAAACGGACTTTTAACAGACCTCAACTATAACTGATGCGAAAAATCCCTCTTGTTGTACTTATACTCCTGGCCTGCAATCAGATAGCTACAGCGCAAGTGATAACGGGAGTTATTACCGACAACCGGACCGGAGAACCGCTGCCATCGGCCACTGTACTTTATGAGGGAACATACCAAGGAACTATTGCGAACCTTGATGGGGAGTTTACAATTGAGGCAGACTCGTTTCCGGTTACATTATTGATTCGCTATATCGGTTATGATAGCAGAAGGGTAGTGCTTGAAGATACTCCGGGAAACAGACTGCATATAAAAATGGATCGCTCGGTTACAGAGCTGGAAGAGATTGTGGTTACAGACGAAGATCCCGGGCTCTCTATAATGGAGAAAGTCATTGAGAGAAAGAAAATATGGCGCAGCGATTTAGAAACCTATACAGTTGATGCATTTACCCGGCAGGTACTCAGAAGTGATACCTCCATTGTGTCCATTACGGAGAGCGGTACCCGGTCGTACTGGGATCAGAATCTGGGGCATCGTGAAGTACAGCTATACAGAAATCAAACCGCAAATATTGCAGAGGATCAAAACTTTGCGGGTGTAAGGTTTCTACCCAACTTTTATGATGATAATATTACAGTTGCAGGATTTGATGTCGTAGGGATCACGAATCCAGATGCACTTCGATTTTACGATTTCAGACTTGAGGAAACTCAGCAAATAGATGGAGAACCGGTCTATGTAATTGAAGTTATTCCCAAACGAAGGTTACAGCCACTGTTCAGGGGAACAGCGTATGTTTTGGGAAGTGATTATGCACTTCTGGAAGTCAATTTGAAACCAAACGAGGTTGTCCGGTTTCCTCCGCCGGTCCGGGAGTTCGATCTCGACTACCGCCAGCAGTTTAGTAACTACGGAGGATCCTATTGGCTACCCGTAGATATGCGGATTCGGGGAACAGTGAGAATTGAGATGACAGGCCTTCGGTTTCCTCCTATCCAGTTCAGCCAAACCTCCCGGCTGTCGGAGTATAAAATTAATGTGGAATTGCCAGACTCTTTATATCAATCTGACAATGAACTCAATCGGGTAAACGGTGACTCTGTATCTGCAGACTCCGCCCGGTTTGTGCCCCTGACAGAAGAAGAAGTGGCGGCATATGAAGCAATCGACAGCACCAATACTTTAGAAAAAGCGTTTGAGCCGGAGGGCTTTCTTTCTGGAATGATTGGTGATGAAAATGATCGCAGAGCCGGTAGAAACAGCCGCTTTTCTCTGCCTCCGGGATTTGGTTTAGATGGAGCGTTTAACCGCGTGGAAGGATTCAGGGTCGGGTTACGCTACAACCAATCAGTTCAAAAAATTGGGTTTGAATCGGATATTTCAGGCTCCCACAGTTTTCATACCGGGCGATATAATGCCGGTTTAACATTCAGGCAGAGAGTTCCCGGAAACTTTGGAGAGAAACGCCTCTACCTGGAAGCGAGCTATAATAACAGTATTGAAGAACAGTCTGCCGGGAGCTTGTATAAGCCTTTCATGAACAGTATTCAAACTGTTCTGGGAGGGGTAGATTATTTCGACTATTATGAGCAAGAGACATGGAGAGGCGGAATAACTGCAGAAAACATACTTCCGCGCGTAACCCTGGCGATCGATTTCCTCCATGAGGAATCAAGCTCATTAGCCAAGCATACTTCTGAGGTGATGGACTACAGTTTGTTTGCCTGGCATAAAACCAGGCGGGGGAATCCTTCAGTAGCTGAGGATCTCATTCGGTCTGTTGGAGTGAGGCTGGATGTAAATCGCGAAGGGTATAACTACGGAATTTCCGGAAACAGGCAGCTTCGGTTAGGGGCAGAATTTGCATCAGGTATCTTTGGCAGTGAATCTGAATTCAGCAGGTATTTTCTTGAAGCAGACTGGACGTTAAATACGTTTTTCGGCAGGCGTGTTTTTTCGAATACGCTGGACCTTCGCCTTACAGCGGGCCTTCTTTCAGGGGATGATGTGCCCCAGCGGTATGGTGTTGTTGATGGTTCTATGAGCCGTTTTACGCCTTTTGGTGTACTCAAAACAAGATTGAACAGGCCTTATCGTGGTAAAAGATACGGATCACTGTCAGCAGAGCACAATTTTAGAACGGTACCCTTTGAATTACTTGGGTTGAATACACTTGTAAAACGGGGTTGGGGTATCATTTTTTTTGGAGGTGCGGGGTATGCTGAAGGGGGAAGTGATACAGGCTTTAATGCCGGGATAGAATCAGATGGTTTCCACAGCGAAGCCGGTATTAGTTTGAACAGTGTGTTTGGTTTAATGAGAATAGATATCGCAAAAAGACTGGATCGCAAAGGAAGCTATGTTGGCGTGAGTTTGCCGCGCTATTTTTAGGAGGAAACGACCTGGAATGAAATAAAAAAGGCGGGTAGTTGAATACCCGCCTTTTTGGAATTTAATAAGCTCGGTGTTTACGTTGATCAGTAATCAACAGGGTCAACCGATTGATAGTTCTGTGGTGAGAACTCATATGGATTAAGCGGGATCGTTTCCGCACGTCGGTTTTTCTCACAACCAGGAGTATCTTCATCCTGCTCATTTTCAGCACACGGCACAGGTGCTTTACCGAGTCCGCGGCTTTCTATGCGGTCTTCGCTGATGCCGTTGTCTTCATAAAAATCAACGACAGCATTTGCACGACGCAGGCTGAGCCGAAGATTATATTGATCACCACCTACGTGGTCAGTGTATGCGTCAACGCGGACTCTAAATGCGGATACATCCAGCAGAGTTTCTACGTTTTCGGAAAGTGCCTGAGCAGCTGCATCTGTGATGTCTGAACGGTCAAAGTTAAAGTTGACTGTTGCAAGCTCTTCAATGTAGGGAGGATCATTCGAGTCAAGAGGATCACTTCCCATCTCGATTTCCTGTCCGTCAGCGAACCTGTCTCCGTCAGTATCAGGGTCAAGTGGATCAGTACCCTGTTCGTTTACTTCATCACCATCGGTGAGTCCGTCTCCGTCGGTGTCTGAATCAAGAGCATCCGTATAGTGCTCATTTACTTCTTGCCCGTCCGAGAGGCCGTCACCATCGCTGTCTGAATCAAGCGGGTCTGTCCCATATACGAGAACTTCATCCCCGTCTGTAAGGCTATCGTCATCTGAATCAGCATTCAGCGGATCGGTACCATGTACGTTAATTTCGTCGTAATCATTGAGATCATCCTCATCCGTATCAGGACTGAGTGGATCGGTTCCGTAGTCGTAGATCTCCTCATAGTCGTTAAGTTCATCTCCGTCGGTATCTCGTTCCATGAGCTCTTCGTCGGATAGAGACATGAGCCATTCAAGAGTAACAGGATCAGGCTCGGGTCCGGGCCCGCTTGATCCGCATCCATAAAACATAAGCCCTGAAATAAGCAGGGCAGAAAGCATTAGTGTAGGTGATTTTAACATAAAGTTTTCCTCTGTACGGTTAGTATGATATAAGTTTTCTTAATTTATAGATTAATTTTAAAAATACATAACGTTGTATTTCAAAAAAAACCTTTTTGGTATCTATTTAAAAATCGTGATATATTAATCTTTCTTCGGAATAAGGGGCTATAGCTCAGCTGGCTAGAGCGTCGCGCTGGCAGCGCGAAGGTCCGGGGTTCGAATCCCCGTAGCTCCACTTTCTTTTCCTTCTTTTCTTTAAATATTGTGAGAGTGAAACGGTAAAACCAATTGGTTTTAGTCGCAAGTAATTCCCTTAGCCCGGATTTCTCACCAAGAAATTTTTCTCTCAGTAAGGCGAAGGTAAAATGGCGACGGAAACGTACTTAAGTACGTTGGGTAAGGTATTTTGGCTTCAACGAAGCAGAGGGAAAAATTTCGCCGAAAAACACCCTGTTATTTTATACAACCCCTAAATATGAGCCTACTCCGAAAAGTCATATGTTCTGAAAATTAGTTTCACAAGCTTAAATAATTTAGGTTTACCATCTATACTCACCCTATATCCCTCTCTATTTAATAGAGAGGGATTAAATGTCTAAATTATTTAAGCTTGTTATAAACATCCGTTCTTTATCTGATTTTTCGGAGTAGACTCAAATATTGATCTATAATTATGCCCTCCAATTATTTAGGCAAAAAATAATAAAATTACTGTGAGATATCCGGGTTAGATCCAAATAATCTTGTTCCCTTTAATTCCCCCATTCACAGCTATATCGGTGGAGACCTCCCTAAATTTCTCCGTCAGTTGACGGAATTCTGATTAAATGAAATATGAGTTTATTGGGTTGGTACATAAAAATGTGAATAATAGCTTGAACATGAAGTGATCAAGCATGGCAGCTTTATATGGGTGTTCTAAAGCTGCCTGCCGGGTGAACAATCGACCACTATTAAAGGACTTCTCCTCCTTTACCCTGCGATATTTTGGAGCGGTAGGAGCTTAGTTGATCCAGGGTTGATGAATCTGTGAGATCAATGGTTCGCTTCTCTTCCGCTGAAAGATACGCAGCCTGAACAAGCATAGAGATCTCCACACCGTAATCCCAGGTTAAGGTGCCATCTTTTCCTGCAAGAAATGATTGCACGGCGTCCCGCATTTCATTGGCATATCCATACAAATCTGCTTCATTGGGTTGAATGGCCAGTAATCCCTTGGTGGAGGTTGATTTTTCGAGTGCAGCCTCCGAATCGGCGACCGATGCAGCGGCTTCATCGCTAATAAAAATTTCAGAAGGTGAGATTAGCGTATTCACTTCCATTGCGTAGCCCGGTCCCAGTCCATCCATTGAAAGACGCAGGCCCTGCTTGTCAAACATCCATGAATCTGTAAATTGTCCTTTAACGATCTGGCCCGTTTCAGGATTTTGAAATGCAATAATTCCGGTAGCAAAATCTTCAGCCGGGGTTTCAGCGTAATCAACTCCGTAGGTGTCAAGAAGCTGTTGACGGTATTTGGGCTGACCCCATTTTAAAAGACTCATATCGCACTGCATGGATACAGGTTTCATAAAGGAGGGATCTTTCCCGGGAGGGGTGAGCATGTGACGGCATACGGCTACACTGTGGCAGCCCATATCAGACATTGCACCGCCGCCCTGACGGGTGGGATCCCAGAACCAGCTACTGTGAGGCCCGGCATGTTCTTCCGTGCTGCGTGCAAGCGTAAGCGCGCCCATCGAATCCATCTGAGGCTGCAGTTGTTGCAGCCCGTTGTTGATGGCGTTCATAAACAGCATGTTTTCAAAGTAGGAGGTCTTGAGGTTTGCCTCTCTCGCAAGACGCGCCATCTCTTTCGATTCTTCTACATTACGCCCCAAAGGCTTTTCGCAAATTACACCCTTCAGCTGATGCCCGTTGCGGATAGCTTCAGCAATTTTCTGCATTGTCGGCAGGCGTGCAAAGTTTGGCGTCAGGATTGCAATAGCGTCCGATTTTTCAACAATCTCTTCAATAGAATCCGTTATAATTGGGTCACCCAGGTTATGTGTGCGTGCAATCTCTGCAAGCTGATCAGAGTCCGATCGCTTGTAAATGGCTGATAATTCACAATCCCGCACCTGTATCATACCGCGGGCAATAAATCGTGCAATAAATCCTGATCCAATAAATCCAAGTTTAAGTGGTTCCATAGTGGTTTTTATGTTATTTGATTATTGATACTGTTTCGAGGCGTTTACCGCAATTCGGTCAACGCGATTGTTAAGCTCATTCGTTGAATGGCCCTTTACTTTAATCCAGTCTACTTTATGCGGCGCCATGACTTTTAACATCTCTTTCCATAGGTCCTGGTTTTCAACGGGTTTTTTGTTGGATTTTTTCCAGCCGCGCTTTTTCCAGCCGTCAATCCAGTTCTTTTGGAATGTGTTGATAATGAGTGCACTGTCGCTGTGAACTTTAACATGGCACGGTTCCTTAAGAGCACGAAGACCCTCGATAATGGCCTGCATTTCCATGCGGTTATTAGTGGTTTGGGGGGCTCCGCCGGAGAGTTCTTTCTCTTTTCCATTCCAGATTAACAATGTCCCCCATCCGCCGGGGCCGGGATTGCCGCTGCAGGCTCCGTCTGTGTATAAAATTACCTCTTTCATTCTTTCGGTAAAAACTTTTGTGTGATAGGTTCAAGGAGTACGCGTGTTTCAGATGCCTTCACCGCTACAAGTTCTTCCCAGTTTTCACGGTCACCGCCCGCATAGAGTATTGCCCGGGAGGAGTTCACAAGGGGGATGCCGGTATGTCTGGAGAGGGTGGTTTTAAGAACATCAGGATCGCCTCCCTGCGCACCGATGCCGGGAATCAGAAGGGGTGCTGAAGGAAACGCATCAAGTACCGGCAGGAGTTTCTCAGCCGTTGTTGTGGCACCTACAACCATACCAATCTGTGCAGGGCAGTCTGCTTGTTTTTTGGCAAGCTGTTCTGAAATATATTCCCCCAGCGAATTTCTTCCGTGAAATGATAGCTGAAGGAAATCTGCTGCCCCCGTGTTTGATGTCATTGCCAGTGCATATACGGCTTTGGCTTCGTTAACCAGAAACGGATCAAGTGTTTCAAGGCCCATTAACGGGTTTAGCGTGATAGCATCAGCGGCGAGATGGTCGAAAAATGCAGTCCGGTACTTTTCAGCAGTAGTTCCGATATCCCCTCGTTTTGCATCTGCAACAATCACTTTCCCGCCAGGAATCAGGTCGGTTAGAGAGTGTAACACCTGCCAGCCTTCGGGACCCAGTGCTTCAAAAAATGCAATATTAGGTTTGTAAGCTGCAGCATCCATTTTAGTTGATTCAATAACTCTTCGGCAAAACTCAAATACCAGGTCGCAGGGATCCGGAAACTGGCTCTTTAAAGGAGACGGAATCTTCTCCGGGTCAGGATCGAGCCCGACGCATAAGGTCGAGCGTGATGCCCGCACCGAGTGCAGCAGTTTTTCAGTATAGGTCATGGCAGAAGGTTTTTGAAGTTGAGCATAAGATAGAAAAAGCAATCCATTTATCGGAAGAGAATTGCCGGATCCGTAGGCAGTCCAACAAACCGCTGAAATGAGATGATTTTAAGGGGCCTGCCACCTATCTTGTCAGGCAAATAAATCTATATCAGATAATCACTGCAGATGAGTTGGTTTGAGAAATGGTTTGACAGCCCGTTGTATGAAGTACTTTATGCCTATCGGAATGAGGAGGATGCCCGGAAGCTTGCAGATTTAATTGAAGGAATTCTGCCGGCTAAATCCTATCCGAGCCTTGTGGATGTTGGGTGCGGGCGTGGACGCCATTCCATCACACTTGCCGGCAGGGGATACCAGGTGACCGGTTTTGATCTGTCTTCCCAGGCGATTAAAAAGGCAAGGGCACGAGCGAAAGAAAAGCGTGTAAAGAAAATTCGTTTTCTTGTGCACGATATGCGACGCCCACTTCCGGAGCGGTTTGATGCAGCAGTAAACCTGTTTACAACGTTTGGCTATTTCAGGGAAGAGGTGGAAAATTTACGGGTCTTGAAAAGTATAAATCAAATGCTTAAACCTGACGGGGCATTTTTAATCGACTTTCTGAACGCGGAGAAAGTAAAGCGCGACCTTGTACCATTTGAGCAGGGAAAACACGAGGGGGTTTACTATACAATTGAAAGAAAAATTGAAGACGGATTTGTCTATAAGACTATGAGTTTTTCGGGCAGAGATATTGACGGTTGCGAAACATATACGGAAAGGGTGAAGCTATTTGAACTCAACTGGTTTGAGAGAAATCTGGAAAAGGCCGGTTTTTCCCTGAAACACGTGTACGGAAGCTATACAGGAAGTAAATTTGATAAAATAAATTCGGACCGTTTAATCATACTGTCGGAAAAAACAGTCAAATAGGGTGGGTTTACTCAATTTCGGACCGAGTGTTTTGTCTGCTCGAATCAGAGCTTTACAACCTGAGCTCGATTAAAAATAATGGAAAAAACACCGTAAGCAGGTCAGAAAGGGCGGTTGTGTAGTAAATTCATTTTCAATATGGTCATGCCACGCCTCTGCGTGGTATCTCCTTCCCAATTGGGGATGGGAGATTTCACTCCGCTGATGCTACGTGTTCAAAAAATGAGCGCGTCAATCGCGGGATGACGCCCTTCCCCGGACTGCTGCGCATGTAATTCAGTAATGATAACAATCGACTCAGGTTTACAGGGTGGTTTCAGGAAATACTTCTTCAACACCGTGCGGCGGCCGGTCGAGCGTCCATGTTTCGAAGTAGAATTTACGTTCCGAACGTATTCGCTTTCCATTGATACTGAAAAAACGGAAAGAGTTGTTTAGAAAAGATTTCATCGGGTAAAAAAGCTCGTGGTAGATATTTTTTTTCGAAAACAGGTGTAGGTCGTACCCATTGTGTGCCTGCTCTTTGTATAGTAGTAAATCATCTGTTTTGAGCAGGTTGGCAATCGCCTCTTTTTTATGCCCTGCATTACTGTTTTTGTCAATGGTGAGCTCTTCAAGATTCCAAAGGACCTGATCTTTTTCAGAAAGAATGATGGGCTCTCCAATATCAAACTGAGTGACAGCTTCATTCAGGCTGGGTACGTTCTTCAGGGAGTGTGTATGGTAATCCGAAAAGATCCGTTCCAGTTCGTTTAATAAACCGGAAAAGGAGTTCAAAGTGCTTAATCCAAACTGGTTTTCCTTAAGCCTCGTGCCTGTAAGATAAAATTTCGAATAGGTAGGATCAGGAGATAGAAAATCTTCAATGGATGAGGAGATATCCTGAGTGGCTCGATCGGTATGTCTCTCCCTGAGGGTGTCGAGCCTCTGATCGTGTTCGAAAATGAGTTTAAAGATATCCATGTAGACGGTGGTAGAGTGTGAAAGGGGACTTTGTAACGATGTACGAACAGGGTCAGTTGTGGTCGTTCATAGCCTGTTCAATTCCGGCGCGTAGAAACGTGAAGACGGCATCTGCCGCATCGCTTAATGCGATCTCTATTTCAACCCGCTGCTCTTTAGAAAAAGGGCTGAGCACATAATCCGCCTGCCGGCCGCGTGAAAAATCGTCGCCCACCCCGATGCGTAATCTTGGGAATTTTCGGTTTTGCAGCCGGTCGATAATATCCTGTATGCCGTTGTGTCCGCCTGCGCTGCCTGATGGCCTCAGCCGGATTTTTCCGGGAGGCAGGTTGATATCATCATAGCATACCAGTGTTTCTTCAAGCGAACTGTGAGTAGTTGCAAGTGCCGAAGATACAGCTCGGCCGCTCCTGTTCATTAAAGTGGTTGGCTTGATCAGGCTGATCTTTTTGCTTTTAAAGGACCCTTCAGCAATTAAAAAAGGCCCGCCGGCAGTGGTGAATTCCACAGACAATTTACGGGCCAACAGATCAACCAGTTCAAAACCGACGTTGTGGCGGGTTCCTGCATATTCCGCCCCTATGTTACCTAATCCAACAATCAACGCCATGGCTCTAAGGGAATTTCCCTGTGCTTATTTTTCAGCACCTTCCTCTTCTTCACCCTCTTCAGGTTCTTCACCCTCTTCGAGTTCTTCGCCTTCTTCAAGCGCAGCTTCTTCATCTTCAAGAAGATCTTCGTCGGCGGTTGGAATAGAAGAAGTAAATAGTGCTTCGGATTTTGGAGGTGCAACCGTTACAATAGTCCGGGAGTCGTCGTCGAGTGCTTCAGCTCCTTCGAGTTCAAGATCCGAAACGTGAATGGAGTCGCCGATATCAAGTTTGGTAATATCAACTTCATACTGGGCCGGAATGTTGTCGGGCAGTACACGAATGCGCACAATACGCATTGGCTGAAATACCCGGCCGCCACCATCGCGCACCCCAAGTGCGGTACCCTGCAGCCTGATCGGCACTTTCAGTGTTACGGGGGTTTTTGAGTCCAGTACGTAAAAATCAGCATGTAAAATGCGGTCTGATACGGGGTGGAAGTCAACATCTTTCAAAAGCGTACGGTACTCTTTTCCGTCAACTGTGAGCGTTTGCAGTTTTGTTTCACTGCGGGAGAGTATTTTTTCAAGATCGCTTTCGAGAATTGAAAAATGAATATTCTCTTTTTGCTTTGGCCCGTATAGTACGGCAGGAATTCGAAGCTCTTCGCGGAGGCGATCGGAGTGTTTCTTGCCTGATTCTCTTTTGGTTCCCTCTAACGGGTATATTTCTGGTTGCGTCATGGTATGTTCAGTTATTAATTAATCATCAAAAAGTGCACTGATCGTATCGTTGGTGTGGATCCTCTGAATGGCTTCAGCAAAGATGCCGGCCACACTTAATACTTTAATTTTGTCTGATGGCTTTCGCAGCGGCACGGTGTCCGTTACGAGCAGTTCATCAATCGGTGAATCTTCTATTCTCTGGTATGCGGGCCCTGACAGAATCGGGTGTGTGGACGCGGCCCGAATGCTCAGAGCTCCACGTTCTTTAAGAGCCACTGCCGCGTTGGTCAGAGTTCCGGCTGTGTCGATCAGGTCATCTATAATCAACACATTTTTTCCCTCCACCTCGCCGATAATATTCATAACCTCGGCGATATTCTGTTTTGGACGTCGTTTATCAATAAATGCAAGGCTTGCCCCAAGTCTCTTCGAATAGGAGCGCGCCATTTTAATACTCCCCACATCAGGAGCTACTACTACCAGGTTGTCAATCGGTTTATGGTTGTAGTGGTCAATAAAAGCCCGGCTTGCATACAAATGATCCAGCGGGATATCAAAAAAGCCCTGGATCTGGGTTGCATGCAAATCCATTGTCAAAATTCGGTCGGCACCGGCCTCAACCAATAAATTGGCCATCAGCTTTGCTGCAATAGATACTCTTGGCTGGTCTTTTCGATCCTGCCGGGCATAACCAAAGTAAGGAATTACTGCGGTAACGCGCTTCACTGATGCACGTTTTGCGGCATCCAGCAATAAAAGCAGTTCAATAATATTGTCGCCGGGTGGCGGAGTCGACTGAATCACAAATACGTCTTCTCCACGGATACTCTGTTCATACTTTGCGTACAGTTCGCCGTCGGAAAACGACTTAATTGTGACATCGCCAAGCTTTGTGCCGTAGCTTTCAGCTATGGCACGGGATAGTGCAATGTTGCTTCTCCCGGCAAATATGGCTAAAGGCGTATCCAACGAACTGAGTTAAAGCGTGAATAAAAGAAAAAGGATGTCCGGTATGGCATCCTTTTTTGTGTTGCCCGGGGAGGATTCGAACCCCCACTGACTGGACCAAAACCAGCTGTCCTGCCATTAGACGACCGGGCACTTTCTGCTAAAGTTAACAGACACCAAAGATAGAAAGGTAAAATTTTTCAGTCAAGGGTTAATTGCTTTTTTAAATACCTCGCAGCGGTGGCAGTTTCGTTCCCTGCAAAAGCGTTTAAGCTGGTGAGCAAGGCCGGCTTTCCGAACGGTTCCGTTTATACTGTACCCGCACGATTTGAATGGTTTTATCACTTCATCCGGCACAATCCCGCGGGACTGAAGCCACGCATTGTAAGCATTTTGCCGGAGTGATTGAGAAAACAGAAATTCGCCGAGGAGATAGCTGGCCGGGTAGTAAATCGTTTGCCTGAGGATTGTTCGCATCTGCACGCCCGGACGATATTGTTCATTAATGTTCTGCATGAGGTGATCCCAGCCGCTGAGAGTGTCGTCCAGAAATCGGGAAAGTGAGGCTGTGTGTATAGCATGATAGAGTGAAGCTGCTTGCGGAATCCGTTTTTCAGGCAGGCTTGCAGGGCGCATGCCGGAGTGTACCCAATCCTGCCGCATACTACCGGAAAATGCTGTGTCAGTGACTGTTTGAATGAATTTCCCGGAGGAAATTTCAGTATCGATGGAGCTGATCTCCTCATGCAGCTGCATCATAGGTTGGCGGTTCCTGGGAATGCCAAGTGTATAGAACAGGCCGGCCGTAAACATACGCGCCCAGGCATTCGGCACGGAGAGCCGGCTCTCGTAGAACTGCATGAGTTCATCCGTTTTATAGCTGAAATACTCCTTATGAGCTTTTTTGACCTGGGCTTCAAAGGCCTGCTGGTTCAGGAACAGCGTATTGGATGCACATGGAATGCCGTTCCGTTTTTTTGTTTCAATCAGATCGTGAAGCGGTTTCGTGAGGTGCGGTTTTAACTCCAGCAGTGGAGGTGTTGTGCCATCAGGGCGAAACACCGGTTTCCGATTGGATGCTTCCGCGCTGTATACTACATGCAGAACTACACGGTTAAATGAATCTGACGACTCGTGATGATGTGCATTCCAGTGATTAGGATGAATGTGTATTTCAACATCACCGTATATCTTCAGGGATCCAACCCGGATCACCGCATCCGTGAAATCAGGGCCCGCCCCTGTATTGAGTGAGCCGGGATTTAGTATTTTCAGAGAATCGTCTTCTGTTGTGCGAAGGGATTGTGTGTTAAACTGAAGCTCCTGCCAGATCCACTGCAAGAGAGTCTCTTGATATGGAAACTCATTGCTACTCACCAGGGCGAAGGTTTAATTCACTTTCGGAGAACGTGGCACCTTCTTCAAACCTGGGTATATCCGGAAGAATTCTTACAGAGGGCAGTTCGGCTCTCCGAAACTTTAAGTTGGTGAAATGGGATTTCAGCGGCCCCGCGCTACGAAAAGCCAGGTATCCGGCAGTAAATCCGGTGGCAAAAATTCCAATGGCTGTGGTGGTTCTCGGCATGTTTATTGACATAACTCTCCGATGTGTAGTGGAAAACTTTCAATGAATGATGGTTGATAGTAGATAAAAGCAAATTCGAATGCTTTCTTAAAGATAAGTCTCAGATCCCGGTTCTTCCACCTCTTTTTAAAAATGAAGCCGTATATCCAGTAGTTTCTATGCGCAGCGGAAGCTTTCATTTGTCTGTTCGGCTTTGAACGGCAGTTCGCATATTCAAATTGTGCTGTTTGATTGGGGAGCCTTTCATTGTTTTAAATAGGTGATAAAATGTATAACTTTGCAGCCGTAAAACTGAACAGATAAACCGGGGAAATGATACTGCTTGACCAGCGCCGACTCGATCGCAT
>JAWLEH010000093.1:0-12937 GCA_041686215.1 Balneolaceae bacterium
TACGTTTCCGGGTTAAGCATCACCTCAAAGCTGTCGATGAGCTTCGATTTACTAAACGTATCCGATTCGTACGCGTTGATTGTGAGTCGTTCAAGTCCCATTATCGCCCTTCTTTTCTATGAGACAGTTCTTCGAGTACCCGCTGCACGCATTCCTCTATCAGAAGTTCCGTTTTCGCTGATTCATTTCCGTCATCTTCACGAACATGTTGCGATGCGGCCGAGTCTGAGTTGACCTTTACATTAATGGACAGCTCCTTAATTTCAATAGCCATGCGATACCTCTTTGTTTAAATTGATCTCTACCCTTTCTGCTTCAGGTGTTCAAAGTACAGGTAGCTAAACTCCATGGTTTCGATCAGGTATTTATTTTCCATTGCATTGAGGCTGCTGATTTCTGATTTCACCGGCCAGGCATTATAGAAAAACCATGCGGTGAGAATCTCATCCTCGCTGTTGAGCAGACTCACCATCAGGTGTTTGGTCGTTACCTTTTCAGCCAGCGTGGATTGCATCGTATCTATAGTCCAGTCGGCAAGATCTGATTTCCCGGAGATATAGCCTCTTTTTAATACCAGGTTGCTGTAATCCGTTCTTCCCGGCACACGGTAAGAGTAGCGATTTTCGCCACCCTCCGTGAGGACCTCGTTTTTTATGTTTACCGTAATTCCCGACACTTCCTGGAAGCTGTTGTCGATATCGGTTCCGGGTCTGCCATTCAATGGGCTATTATCCGGCACCACTTTTACGCTAAAATAAAACCCGACGGCCGGGTAAAACTGCTCACCGCCTTCCTGAGTGCTGCTCATCGTTTACCCGGTCTGGCTGCCTTTATCGTTTTGCGTGATTCCCTCATGTACGATCTCTATTGTTTCAATAGCAACTTCATTTGAATCAGCCTTCAGGTCGGTCACCGAAATTTTGCTTGGCCATGCGTTGCCCAGCACCCACGTCATGAGTGCCGAACCGGCTTCATCAAGCAAGCTGATGGTGATAGTTGTACGCGCAATCGTATTCATTTTGATCTTCTCGTACCACTCCCAGAAAGCCAGGTCGTCTTTAAACATGCCTTTCTTCATGGTTACGTTGCCCGATTTAACAAGCCCCGGCATTTTTGCCGTGCTGAACCGCTTATCGTTACCGGATCTGTATTCAATAATCTGTGATTCAATATCCATGCCCGAGACTTCCTGAAACGGGATTTCGCCCACCCCGCTGTCCGACCCCAGGTCGACGCTGAAGTAGAACTTTGGGATTGGCCACTGGTTTTCTCTGGTTTCTTGTTGTTCGCCTGCCATAATGGTATGTGTTTAATTTTTAAATTAAGATTCTTGCATTTTTTGCTGGAACGTAATCACGATAAACTCAGCAGGCCGTGTGATCGCAACCTTCACGTTTACCCTCATGATCCCATCCAGAATATCGACCGGTGTCATTGTAGCTCCGAGCCCGATCTGAACATTGAACGCTTCTCCCGGGCTCGACCCTGCCAGTGCGCCCTGCTTCCATAAATTTGTCAGGAAGTTGTTGAGCATCCCTTTCAGCAGCAGCCATGTATTGCTATCATTAGGCTCGAACACGTAAGCTTTGGCAGCAGCTTTCACCGACTGCTCAATGAAAATCAGGGTTCGGCGAACGTTGATATATCGCCAGTCCTGACTGTTTCCATCAAGTGTACGCGCACCCCATACTTTCACCCCTTCCCCGACAAACGAACGGATAGCATTTACGGATTTTCCGGTCAGCGTGACGTTCAGGTCTTCCTGCTCTTCATTTGTGATGGAAACCGAGGGAGCAATCACGGAATTGAGACCAACATTAGCAGGGGCTTTCCAAACACCGCGCGAATTATCCACCATGGTGTAGACACCTGCCATGGCCGGTGCGGCCGGCAAAAGATTGCGCTGTTCACGGATCTCCTTCATCAGATCTTTGTAAGCGCTGCTCATCATCCGCATGGTCTGGTGAGCTGAGTTTATTTTTCTTGCGGCATCAGGATCATCGGCATAAGCGTCCATCTTATCAATTTCCGCTCCGATCTCATCACGCTTTTCTACAACAGCCTCATCCTCACCCGGTAGTGACAGTTCCGCCTCTTCCTTCAGCATATCTTTCAAAGCAGCGAGATCAGCAAAGTTCAGGTAATTGATTTCCGTTGCTTCTATTACCGTGGTGTGAACCCATGGGTAGTAAGCGATCCCGAAGTCGAGCGTATTATTCCCGATTTTCTCCCGGAATGTCTTGATAACCTGGTCCTCAGGTGAGAACTTTTTATAGCCCTCATAAACATCAAACAGCGCAACCCTGCTGCGCATATCGGTTCCGCAGTGCTTGAGCATTGCAGCACACACACTGCTATAATAGTCATCAACATCTGCAAGCAGCGCATCGGGAATCAGCAGCATCGTCGGTTCCTGTTCCCGTTTGAGAAGCTCAATCGAGTCGGCCAGTTTTCCGGGTTCAATTCCATTTGCAGCAACATCATCATAGGTACCAACCGATACGATGTAAGCCGACCCGCCGCCGTTATGGTAAAACAGACGAAGCGAGTTAAACAGGTAGGCCTGGGTATTCTCGGCCGGCGTTAGTTTGTAGCTTTTATCACCAACCTTTACGGCGTAGTCGTTCTCATCAGTCTCTTCCAGCTCAAATTTTGCATCAATATCTCCTCCAAAATAGCTGAAATATTCTGAGATCGAATTTATTTTGATCGGCTTGCCTACCGCTGATTTCCCATTTGCAAGCTCAGCCTTCTCTGTGTAGCCAATAAATGCAGGAACTGCCGTGGGCAGCGCTACAATTGAATTGGGAAAGGCACTTTTCTCTTCTATATAAACACCGGGTGTTTTTAATGTAAGTGGCATAGATCTGTTGTTAAGTTATAGGTATATGTACGATTCTGAGCATAGTTCAACTTTGCCACTCCGCTCAATTGAGGACAAAACGTTTACTCCCGGATACGGAAGCGTCAATGAATCACCTGACATCGACTGACTATTCAGCGTGATGGAAAAAGGATAGCGGCTCTTAAGAGCAAAGGGACTTTCAGAAACAATTTTTAGTGCCGTATCTTGATTAGAATTCCGAAACTCTACGGACTCTGATTGCCCGAATTGGGGAAGTGTTGTTGCATCATCATCGCTCTTTTTCTTGGATGATATTGATACATTGGTTAGCTCTGCATCAGACCGCTGGATTATATAATAGCACCAATAGACTTCACGGCTTGGAACAGATACGGTAAACTCAAGCGGGGCAAAAGCTTCTGACGCCATTTTAAAACAGGAAGGGTCAATCCTATATATTGCATCGGGATAGCTCCACTCTTCATGTATGATGTACAAGTACGTTCCCTCCGCGGCGCCACCTTCCAGCTGGATAAATCCCTGATCGATTATCCCTTCTTCGACCCGAGCTAAGAGGCCGGCAAGTGAAGCCTCCCAGATAGAGTCATCAGGAAGAATCAGTTTGTCCGGTTCACATGCATCCATTCCATGGGTACGACACAGATCAAACAGTTTATTCAGGGTGTTTTTTACTTCAAAAGGGGTTTCAGCCGAATTGGCCTCCGAACCGAACCCGGCCCATAAAACCTCTTTGTCTTTGAGGTAATCGATTCCGGTGTAGTTTGGTGTAAGGGCATCCGGAAAGTTTAGATGAATCCAGAATGGCCCGGCATCTTCCATTTCATCAGCTTCAAAATTGTCAAGGCTGTACAAATGGAGCAGGTTATCTTTTAATCTTGGAAGGATCCCGAAGTTGTGTGCCATTTTCGCACTCACGCCCGGTATCGTCATACCAAATTGAAACTTGCTCTCTCCATTGAAATAGGCGTGATCGAGCTTGATATTTATGAGGTTTATGTATTGCATCCTAAATCTGTTCACCCGCCTGTTTCTGTTACTTGCCCGCTGGCTGCCTTTCGGACTTCCATTACAGTACTGTCATCAAATGTCACCGCACGTACTTTAAATATCACCGATGGCATATACCGGGTGCCAATAAAACTCCAGAAACTGCTGAGATGCTGCAGATCCTGGTTCACAATCTCAAGAGTGAGTTTATCAATGCTGTCATCAAGTCCGGGCGTATTCTGATGGTTGAACAGATGCTTTCCCTGGAAAAAAAGCAGCACCGTAGAAATGAACTTTACGGCCTCTTCGTAATTACTTTCAGAGAAGTGAGCAGCACAAACAATGTAGAAGTTCACGCTGACCGGACTGTTGTATTTCAGAAATGACTCGCCATTTTGAACCATCGACCGTTTATTGCTCACACTTGTCTCATGCTCGATGTTAATGAGGGAAATCACAATTTTATTTAGCTGACCGTCTGCCACTCGTCCCTCAGGGCTGATGAGGTTCGCAATAACAGCTTTATCCTCATCAAGCCCGTACCGGTTTCGGTAGTGTGTATTCAGTTCATCCCGTATCGCCTGCATCGCCTTATCTATCATCTATTCCGACATTCTAAAAAAGGGGCTTTAAAGCAGAAAGACCCCAGTTGCTGAGTTATTCAGAACATTTATCTATTGGAGCCTATCAGGAGAAGAGAATACTATTCAGCCCGCGTAATTTTGTAAGAAATACGAGTCGTTTCCAATACGAATAAGTTCACCCTCTATATACTTGAATCCCTGAATTGATCACAAAATATATCTATACCTAATTTATGTATAAAATTATAGTACGGTATACTTGTACATAATTTATGAGGAGACCATAAATTATCTATTATTTAATAATACAATGGCTTTAGATTAAATAACTATCTGTGAGCTTTTATAATTATTGGGCGGCACCTCTAATTCTGCACTATCATTAGAATAATAGCATGACTCAGAGTCACAATAGTTTACAGATAATATTGAACAATCATAACAGGATTACGATTACACTCAGATCACAATCATGGTAAGCTTTCCTTATGACTACTCAGGGTGATTTATAAATCTGCTGGCAGATTCAGGATGAGGTTAATTTGCGCTTAAGTTGTGTCGGTGAGCACCCTTTGTGGTAGCGAACAAAGTTGTAGAGATCTTGTTCATCCCTGAGCCCAACTCGCCTGGCAAGCTCATAATTGAGAATAGATTGTTCAGTTTTTAATAAATCTTCAATGCACTTAAGACGCAGTTGTGTTAACCGTTTTATAGCAACCTGCTTGTGCTGGTTCCGATATTTTCTGGAGAAAAATGAAATATCCTGATACCCCATCAGCGAGGCCCACTCCGTAACCGTACGAATAGATTGAATATTTTTTTCGAGCAAAGCATCAGCCTCCCTTATACATTTAATATCCATCACACAGAGCATTATAATTTACATTTAAGGAACATCATAAGAAGCATAATTACCACTATTTCAAATACAAATTTTTTTTATAAGATGCATCTTTTCTTTAAATAATGACGAAGCTTATTTACATTTTATTTTTTTAACCCGGATTAATCACCCAGAAATTTTTCTATGAACAAGGTGACTGGGAAATTTTGACGGAAGGGTACTGAGGTATCCTGAGTAAATCATTTTCACTTCCGCCAAAGGTGTACCCAGGGCGAAGCATATATACAGAAATATTTTAAGCCAAACGATAAGGCCCAAATTTGGGATAGGTTTAAATTTTTATAGGTGTAAAAATATCAGTTACTTACCCAATTTAATCTCTTTCGTGAATATTCTGCGTTTGGGGCACTCCTCTTCCTGACCAAAGGACTTTGAATCCTCTATCTACCGGACCCATTCGAAAAATGTGGTAGAGGGCAGGTGGGTATCACTACCCACCTAAGTTCGCAGTGACAGTCTGCAGAAGGAGACAATTGCAGACTGTCCTTATTTTTTAGAAAAGAATAAAGAATAAAGTATAAAAACCTGTCATGGTATAAGAACCCGTACAGTTATTCACAAGCTATTTTACAGGCTTACTGTTCAAAAACTACTTCAAATACTCCAAAAACCATGTTTCAGTCGATTCCAAAACCTGGTCAAACGGTTCAGGAAAATCTTCATCTTCAAAGGGGTGCGCCGTATCAAATGTGTGGCCGGTACTATCGATAAGCTTCAACTCTTTATCATCGGATGGGCACTCCCGGAATAGCTTTTTAGAATCTGAGTGCGGTACCGCCTCATCTGCCTTCCCTGCCACAAACAGAACCGGAATATGCAGTTCTTTTACCCGTTTAATAGCCATGAGTCGATCCGCATGTTCAATCGCGTCATCGTACACTACCCTGTCAACCGGAAGAATTTGGCCGGTTCTCGAATTTTTGATTTCGGTGAACCCTTTCTCTTTCCAGTCGCTGATCATTTCTTTAGTCCAGCGTTTATTGTAGTCGGCCACAGCCGACCAGGTTACAACAGCCTGAATTCCCGTATACTCTGCTGCTGCTGCCACAGCAGTATGTCCACCTCTTGAATGGCCAATAAGTCCAATAGAATCGGTATTTACCATCACCTGCTCACTGCGTAAGTCCCCTTTTTTCAGACTCTCTATCACAGTCCCCAGGTCTTCCAGGTCGGAACTCAGTGTCTGTTTTCGAAACAGTTCAGGTTTATCAAATTTTGTCATACTTTTCCCTACACCATTCCGCGAAAAATTAAATGCCAACACACAAAAGCCCTGCCGTGACAGATATTCGCAGGCATCGGGAAATGCCCCCCAATTTTTAAAACCTTTAAATCCATGCAGAAACAGAATCACCGGAAAGGACCGGTTTTGAGTGGTTACGGGAGTGTATAGATCATAATAAATCGGCAAATTATCGTTCGAGGCAATGGAGCTGCTTTCCTTTTTTACGCTGCTATACATTATGATGTGGATTTATTGAATTCAAGAGTATCTAACTTTACCAGTTTCCGCAGGTCGTTCACCTCTTTTGAGCGGAGGTAGCGCCATCGGCCCACTTTAAGATCATCCTCCTTTAAACCAGCATACTGTATCCGCTTCAGCCGTTTTACATCAGCTCCAATATGATCAATCATACGCCTTATCAGGTGGTTTCTGCCTTCAAACACAGTCATGATAATCGAATCCGGTTTTACGGAAACTCGTTTGAGCTCATCCGGTTTGATGAAGCCATCTTCAAGTTCTACCCCGTTTTTCAGATTAAGAAGTTCTTCTTCGGTAAGCACCCGGTTGGTTTGCACAAGGTATGTTTTCTTCACTTTATAGCTGGGGTGCATCAGGCGATGCGCAAGATCACCATCGTTTGTTAAAATCAAAAGCCCCATCGTTTTACGATCCAGCCTTCCTACCGGATACACTCTGTTACCCGTTGCGTCTTCTATTGTCTCCATCACCGTATCGCGGTCCCTTTCATCATCGGTAGTGGTAATGGTACCCGATTTTTTATTCAACAGAATATAGACAAATGGCTCCAGGCTTAATGTTTGTCCGTCTACGACAACAGTATCTGATTTCTTCACCTTAGTGCCCGGTTCATTCATCACTTTGCCGTTTACCTTTACTTTGCCGGCTTCCACATATTCATCTGCATCCCGGCGTGAACAAAGGCCTGCATGTGCAATAAATTTATTGATTCGCATCTCCTCTTCTGCCTGCGGTTTTTGAGGAGCGGTCCGGGGAATTTTAGGTGTACCCTCGGCCCGGTGCGAACGTTTTGCTTTTCCTTTGGTTCGCGATTTATTATTTGATCTCTTTGTTTTACCGGGTCGCTTTTTCTTTTCTGTCATGTAGAGTTAAAAAATCAATTGTTTTTTTGTTCAAACTTTCGAAAGGCAATTTGTTTGAACAGATACTTTATGCATCATTAATGTGAGGATGCTTTTTCGAATACAGGTTTTTGCAACGAAAAAAGCTACGATAGTTTGAAACTGTAAGGTATGCTCTGAATGATACGAATTCAAAATAGGATTATGCTGAATTCTAAGAATAAAAAATCTTGCATAAGACAACCAAATCGGGTGTAATTATTCATTATTAAGAATAACTGGAAAATAATTTCATTCTAAATAATAAACCTTCACAGCGATTGAATTCACAGCAGTTTATAAGTATTTATCACCACGCACAACATTAACCGGGCTGGCATAAGTAATTACAGCATAATTTTCGAAATAGGTTTCTGAAACAGAGTCAATAATCTTATTGCCAACATCCTTGCCCACCACAACTTCAAACTTGATATTCCTTCCTTCAAAATCACTAACTCTTGTACCTCTTGACCCTTCACCTTTTACATCGGTAATAGTATAACCACTTGCCCCCTTATCTTTAATCATTTGAATGATATCATCCTTAAGAATTCTTTCAGAGACGATTGTAACCAAATAAAGTTCTGTGAGTTCCATAATAACTTATCCTCCAATCCAGGTTGCTAATAAATAATAAAGCGGAATACCTAATGCAATGTTAAATGGAAATGTTATCCCCAGCGATGCTGTAAGGTACAAAGTAGGACTCGCTTTCGGAAGTGCTATACGAACAGCGGCGGGAGCTGCAATATAACTCCCGCTTGATACCATTGCAGCAAATACAGATGCTCCTGAAACACTTAGGCCTGACCAAAGGCCAATGATTATTGCAATCACGCCGTGAAGAATTGGAACTGCAATACCAAATCCAACTAAAAAGAATCCAACTTTTTTCAGATCTTCAAGTCGCCTTGCGGTAATCATACCCAGTTCGAGAAGAAATATTACCAAAGCCCCCTGAAATCCATTCACAAAAAATGGCTCAACAGGTTCAAAACTAACGGGCCCTGCAAGGTACCCTATAAGCAATCCACCAAGTAGAAGGATGATACTGCTGCCCGTAACAACTTCATGGAAAGCTCCTTTTAGGGAAGTTGAATCTGATTTAAATAGCTGAGGAATCATCAGTGCAACAATGATGCCGGGCACTTCCAGAAGAGCTACAAGAGCTGGCATAAAGCCTTCAGGCGGATCGCCAATGGTTTCCGCATAGCTTATAGCTGCTATAAATGTAACTGCAGAAACAGATCCATAATGTGCTGCTATACCTGCTGAATTTGTTATGTCAAGTTTTCCCACATACCGCAGTACAACATACGCTATGATGGGAGTGAGAATCCCTAAAAAGACAGTAGCTACAACAGGCCAAATAAACTCTGAAAATGCAGTAGTACTGAGCTCAACACCTCCCTTGAGGCCAATTGCAAGCAGCAAATATATGGATATTGCCTTGTAAATTGACTCCGGAATCTCTAAATCGCTTTTCACCAATTTTGAAATAATCCCAAGTAAAAAAGCCAGGACAATTGGTGAGGTAAAGTTCGTTAAAAGAGATTCCATTTAAGATTCTGGTTTGTTTGATTTTATGAATTTCCGTTCAATTTCAAGCTAAGCAATATAGGCCTTAACAAACTATTGGTTCAACCTTTAATTACTCATTTGTTTGATGAGCCTACTCCGAAAAGTCATATGCTCTGAAAATTAGTTTCACAAGCTTAAATAATTTAGGTTTAATATCCGTACTCACCCTATATCCCTCTCTATTTAATAGAGAGGGATTAAATGTCTAAATTATTTAAGTTTGTTATATACATCCGTTCATTATCTGACTTTTCGGAGTAGACTCTTTGATGGATTTGTAAACAATTTCAGCATTATGAAATCAGATTACTGCCTGTTCCATAAATTATACACTAAAGTCTTTCACTTTTTTTTAAATCGGCTTAATACAGAAAACGTCATTCTGGGGTTCTCGGTTTTTCAACGGCCCCCAATTTACCCGTCATTTCCAGTTTCTATTCTGGCCTGCTTTTACCATTTTTTATTCGATCTCAGGTTCTAAGGTATTTAAAATAAGCCGAAGCGGTTACTACAGCTGGCTGGAGCGGGCAAGCGGTACGATTTCCCAAGGATCTACATCCGGTTGAAAGGTGACGGAAGCACTCGGTTCTTGATTGCCAAAGCCAGGTTCAGGCTAAGGAAAACTTAAAACATAAATCAGCCGCATGACTACCGTAGCTGATTGTCCACTTTTCTTGCAATTTCTTCGAATGTCCTTTAGAGGGTCCTTAAACCCATTACTTTAAGGGAATACTCAGCAACTGGTCGTCGGCAGTGATGAAAAGCATGCTACCATTCTGCCCGATAGTGCAGTTGGAGGTAGGCTTATTGGTTTTTATTTTGCCCAGCACAGTTCCTTCAGGCGAAAAGATCCATATCCCACCCGGTCCCGTTGCGTATATGTTACCGTCGGTATCTATATCCATACCGTCCTGGCTGCCCGGTTCTTTGCCTGTAAACTCGCCTGCGTCATGGAATACACGGCCGTTAGTGATGGTGCCGTCATCTGTCACATCATAGGCCATCCAGACAGGGTTTTCGCTGCTGGAGTTAGAAACATACAGTGTTTTCTCATCTGGCGACAGCTCGATACCATTGGGGCGGCTTAGCTCATCAGTCAGCAAGATGACCTCTTCCTCTGCGGTTATGAGATATACACCCTGAAAATCAAGTTCCCTGGATGGGTCATCGGCCTGTTGCTCCAACCCGTACGGCGGATCCGTAAAGTAGATATTGCCGTTACTATGCTGCACAAGATCGTTGGGACTATTAAATCGTTCACCGTTGTAGGCAGTTGCGACCGAGGTAAATTCTGAGGCTGGATTATCCAGCGGAGCTTCCATGCGTGCAATACGCCGGTCGCCGTGCTGGCACAACAGGAGTTTACCCTCACTGCTGATGTACAGGCCGTTAGAACCGAGCTCTCCTCCACGTGGTTCTTCCCCGGTATACCCGGCAGGTTTCAGGTACCGGGTGACCCCCTCACCCTGGGCCCACCTGTAAATTACATTGTTTGGAATGTCTGAAAATAGCAGGAACTGATGCTCTTCCACCCACACGGGCCCCTCCGACCATGCATATCCGCTGCCCAGTTCGGTAAGGGTGGCTTCCGGGTCAATCAGGTCGGTTACCGCAGAGTCAAGGACCTGAATGTCATCGGTATCATTCGTAGCTGTTTGTTGCTCTTGGTTCGACTGTGACCCGCTTTGTTGCTTGCCACACGCCCCAAAAAGCAGACCCATACCTAACAAAAAGACACCGATACTACGAGAAATTATATAAGCTTTGAAGGTTGATGAAGTCATTTTTATATACCTGAGGATTGATAGCCTGCATTATTCACCAAGAAATTTAGTTGTGGGCAAGGCGTCTCGGAAATGGTGGCGGAAACGTACCTGTGTACGTTGAGCAAACCATTATTGAGACAACGCAGTCCACGGGTAAATTTCGCGGTGAGTGACAATATTTGGCATAAAATGTACATCGCTGTTTGATGTAACTTTCTGACGAATATAGTGATAAAACAATTCAACTTTGAGTCTACTCCGAAAAGTCATACGTTCTGAAAATTAGTAGCACAAGATTAAATAATTTAGGTTTATTTGATTCGAACTCACCCCAACCCCTCTCTAAAGAATTATAGAGGGGCGCACGGTCTAAATTATTTAATCTTGTTATAAACTTCCGTTCTTTGTCTGACTTTTCGGAGTGGACTCAACTTTTATTTGTGAATAGTGCAGGATAGATACGGTTTGAGTTTTCATGTATGGGAAATATCCGGGATTCTACACATCAGTATAAAATAGATAATTTTGTGAGACTTGTGTGAGCGGTAAAGTCAGGGTCTGATTCGTGAACAGAGAGGATCCAAATATTACAGGTAACTCGATCACTAATGGACGGAAGTTAGCCATAAAGAAAAAATGTAGTCCGGTCCGAATAAGCCCTATGGTAGTCATTCAGATCAGTCACCACCCTCACGATCTGAGTAAATGTTATTACTGTTTAGAACGGAATGTAGTATAGGTTGAAGCAGTACAATTTAGCCGGTACCAATCAAAAATCTATCAGGGAGATTTTATTTGTGGTAGGATAGTTTTGACCCCCATGGATGCCATATTCTCAGTCAGTTTTTCGAACATCTTATCATTTTTAAAAGTACCAACAATTGCACCTCCGGATCCTGCAAACTTGGCGCTTGCCCCGCAGTCTCTTGCTTCCTGAATCATCCTGACTTGCCATTCCGGAAGTTGTGAAATGCTTTGCCGCAGGTCAAAATTCTCATCGATCAATGTTGATAGAAGATCGAAATTTTTCGTTATCAGAGCGTGTCGTCCTTCATCTGCGATTTCTGCAAAACGGTTCATCGCATCAACCACAATCTTTTCACCCCGTAAAAACCGCCCGCGTATATCGTTATGATAAACCTCAGTCGGTTCACTCAATCCGTCATGATAAGCTACATAAATATGTGGCAGCTGTTCAGGTTTCAGACGTTCATATTTATACGTCTTGAAACTGTTTATTAAACGTTCATTAGATTTATCGAAGTCCATGTACACAAGCCCTTCAAAAACCTGAATTACACGATCTTGTAATCCGGCGGAAATACCGAGTTCTTCCTGCTCAACTGTTAAGACAAATGTGGGTTGTGCCCGGACAGGAATCTGAACATCATAGAATTCCATCAGGCATCTCAGGGTAGCAACAATAATAGAACTTGATCCCGCCAACCCTACCTGACGGGGAATATCAGATGAATACCGGATAGAGAAATTTTGATTATGAAGTTCAATATCGCGTTCATGGCAATATTCAACAAATCGTTTGATCGTCGCTTTTACCAGCCGGATCCCCCCGTAGTAGCCGTGTAGCTTTACGTCATTGGCCAGATCATTAACTGATCGGAACCGTGCACGATCTTGCTCTGCAAGAACAATTTCCACGGTATCCCATTCGTAGAGAACAACTTCTGCAGAAAAATTTTGTGCGATAAAAGATATTGTCTTGCCATGATATCCATCGGATGGATTCCCCAAAAACCCAGCTCGGGCGTATGCTCTGTTACGTAAGATCTTCATTGATTAATTCTTGTAAATATTCCCGTAGTTCTAAACCAAAATTTTCGTCGGCAAGAGCAAATTCTGTAAAAGCCCGGAAGTAGGATCC